>NZ_BTGX01000014.1:0-89398 GCF_057543435.1 Candidatus Rickettsia mendelii
GTAATACCAAATGCTATTAATATTGCTTTAAGTTGCTTTCGTGAATCTTCAGCTTTTAGCCTTTTTTCTTCTTCATATTCGTCAATTTTAAATTCAGATATTGTTATTTGTTTTTCTTGTGTATTTTCCATGTTGTAACTCATAATATCATTAGTTTTTAGTAACATAGAAATCAATTTTATTATCAACTAAAAAGCACTTCTTGATTACTAAGTTGCTGCTATAACCTACATATTTTAAAAGTTTATAAGATTAGCTCTATTTTAATGATGGAGTTTAGCATCATTCTTGAGTGGAAATAGGATATATAGGATATATAAGTAATAACAGCGAGTCAATAACTTTGAATATTAGTTGTAAATTAGAGTCTTATATAACTGGTGATTTTATTTGTACTGCGAGCTTAAACTCAACATACATACATTATGTATGCTGCGGTTCAGTTCACAGTTAAGTGTTAATGAAAGGATCCATCTTTATTAGCTGGTTGTTTGCAAGAGGTCTATTATATCATAAGTTTGTTGAAGCAAAATATGCAGAATCATCTCCTAATACTAGGCTTTCTTAAGATAGCACAATTCAAGGAAATAAAAAAATTCTTGCCTATATTATTTTTAATAATTGTTTTATCTTGACTGTAATCTTTTACTGTTGGTACCTTCTACAATAATCCGCTTTATTTTTATATAGTTTAAAACTAGTAATTTAAACAATAAGGAATTATAAATAGCTTTCAAAAATATGTTAAGCCTTTTGACAAGTTTTACAATAAAAAGTACTTCGTCCTGAATGCCTTGTCTTAAGGATAGTATTAGGGCAGCTTAAACATTTTTGTCCTTCTCTGCCGTAAACCATAAGTTGTTGAGTAAAATAACCTGGCCTACTATCGCTGCTTACAAAATCTTTAAGAGTAGTACCACCAGCGATTATTGCTTTAGATAAAACATTCTGAATAGCTATAATTAAGCGTCTTATTTCATGATCATTTAAATCGCTACCTAATTTATCAGGATAAATTTTAGCTAAATGAAGGCTTTCAGAAGCATAAATATTGCCAACTCCTACTACAATTTTATTATCAATAAGTAAGTTTTTTATCGGTACTTTTCTAATAATTAATTTGCTTTTTAAATATTCAGGTGTTAATAAATCTGATAAAGGCTCTGGTGCTAGATTATAAAAAAGTTCTTTTTCTAAGTTATTAGTCTTGAAGCTATAAATCATACCAAATCGTCTTGTGTCATTAAAAACTAATTTTTCACCAGTACTTAAATTAAAAACCACATGATCATGTTTTTGAGTGTTATAATTAGCAAGTTGTAAAGTAAATCTACCACTCATGCCTAAATGAATGACTAAAGAATGATCATTACTAAAATCGATAATTAAATATTTTGCACGACGCCTAACGTTCAGTATATTTACATTTAAGATGTCTATAGCTAAATACGGAGATAATTTATAACGTAAATTATCTCTTTTTAATTCTACATTTTCTATAATAAGCCCAATTAGTTTATCTTTAAGAGAGTTTTTAAGTGTTTCTATTTCAGGAAGTTCTGGCATTTTATAGTTTTTACTATTATTTTAAGACATATTATACTTTAATAAACTTATGAAACAAACAAATTTTGGCTTTAAAAAAGTACACTATACTGAAAAACAATGGTTAGTAAATAATGTTTTTTCTCGAGTAGCAGATAAGTATGATTTAATGAACGACTTAATGAGTTTTGGAATACATCGTTTATGGAAAGAAGAATTTATACGGCAAATTCCAAATCTTAGTTCAAATATATTAGATGTTGCAAGTGGTAGCGGTGATATTGCTTTACGACTTGCTAAAAAAGCACGAGAGAGAAATAATAATATTTCTTTAACTTTATGTGATGTTAATGAAGCAATGCTAAAGCAAGCTAAGAAGAAAGCAATTAATCTTAATTTATTTCAGAATTTTCAATTTACCATAGCAAATGCTGAAGAATTACCGTTTTTAGATAATAGTTTTAATTATTATACTATAGCTTTTGGTATTAGAAATGTACCTAATATTAATAAAGCATTAAAAGAAGCTTACCGAGTTCTAAAACCGATGGGTAAGTTTATATGTCTTGAGTTCTCAAAAGTAAAAGAAAATTGCTTAAAAGATTTTTATAAATTTTATTCATTTAATGTTATCCCTAAAATCGGTCAAGTAATTACTAATAATAAAGAAGCATATGAGTATTTAGCGCAAAGTATTGAGCTATTTCCTTCACAAGATGATTTTAGAATAATGATCAAAGATGTTGGTTTTGAAGAAGTTAGTTATAAAAATTTAAGTAGCGGAATTGTTGCTATTCATAGTGCATATAAGTTATGATGAATAATTTTTTAAATTTAATACGTATTTTCCGTATTATTAGTAAAAAACGAATTTTAATTGATGTTAGAGTCCCAAAATATTTTAGGTTTATTGGTTATGTATTAGCGTTATTTTTTGCTCCATTGTCGTTAATAAAAAAATCACCTGAAGAGTATGGCAGACGCTTAATAGCTTGTTTAACAAGACTTGGACCTATTTATATAAAATTTGGACAAACACTTTCTACAAGACCAGATTTAGTAGGAACAAAAATAACAGATCATCTAAAATTATTACAAGATAAACTACCACCATTTGATAGTAAAATAGCTAAGGAAATAATAGAGAAAGAATTTAACAAAGAATGTCGTTCTTGCATTTTATGTCATTCCCATGAACATAAGAAGCCAGAACAAAAATTATTGGATTCTTGCTTACACAGTAATGACATAGGAGAAAGTGAGAATAATATAGAAAGTAGAAATGCAAATACTCTCTTCTCATATTTTGAAGCTACTCCTATAGCAGCTGCTTCGATTTCACAAGTGCATAAAGCACGCCTAATAACAGGTGAATATGTAGCAGTAAAAATTCTACGTCCAGATATTCATAAAAAATATAATCGAGATATTAAACTACTATATTTTATTGCAAAAATCGTCTCAAACTTTTCTAAAGTGAAGAGATTAAAGCCTATAAGTATAGTTGATAAGTTTCATGAAACTATGAAGTTTGAACTTGATTTGCGATTAGAAGCAGCAGCAGCTTCTGAGCTTACAGATAATATGCATCATGATCACAATGTAATAATTCCTAAAATATATTGGTGTTTAACCTCTGAAAATATATTAACTACAGAGTGGCTAGATGGAGTCTCTATATATAATACTTTATTATTAAGGAAAATGGGGTTAGATTTCTCAAAAATAGCTCAAAATTTTGCTGTAGTGTTCTTTAACCAAGCTTATAGAGATGGCTTTTTTCATGCTGATCTACATGCAGGAAATATTTTGGTAAATAAGCAAGGTAAAATAATTCTGCTTGATTTCGGTATTATGGGAAGGTTGAAAGAAAAAGATCGACTAGCAGTTGCTGAAAGCTTATTTGGCTTTTTAAAACGTGATTATAAATTAGTTGCAAAAATACATTTAAAAGCAGGTTATATTCCATCAAACACTGATTTAGATTTGTTTGCTCAGAGCTGTAGAGCATTTACTGAACCTGTTGTAGGTATACCGACTAAAAATATTTCAATAGGCAAGTTACTTGCACATTTATTTAAAATAACTAAAGATTTTGGTATGGAAGTACAACCTGAATTATTGTTATTACAAAAAACTTTAATAATGGTTGAAGGAATAGGTAGACAATTAGACGAGAACATTAACATGTGGCAGCTTGCTGAACCATGGATTAAAAAATGGGCAGTAAAAAATCTAAGCCCAGAAGCTAAATTATTACGATTAATAAAACATTATTTAAATAAATTAGATCAAAAATTTGATATATAGAAATAAATTTAGTAATTTATACATATTTATACATATGGATTTTTAGTTCTTGCATAAATAAATCTTATAGGAACACCTGGCATATCAAAAGCTTCACGCAAGTTGTTTACTAAATATCTTGTATAATTATGAGTAATTTTTTCTGGATTATTAGAAAATAGCTTAAAAGTAGGTGGGCGAGTTTTAGTCTGAGTCATATATTTTATACGTACCCTCTTACCGCCTTTTTGTAGCGGTAGAGGATGTGCTTCTGTAGTAAATCTAAGCCATTCATTTAATTTACTTGTTGTTATTTTCTTATTCCAAATTTTATAAATTTTAAGACTAGCATCTACTACATTTTTTATTTGTTGTTTATTTAATGCCGAAATAAATATTACTGGTGCGTTCTTAATTTGAGGTAAGTGAGTATTGATTTGATAATAAAACTCTTCTTGGAATGCTTCTTTTTCTGATTCTTGAACTAAATCCCATTTATTAACTACTATAACAATACTTCTGCCTTCATTTGCTACATGGCTTGCAATATTTAAATCCTGCTGTTTTAAAGGAGATAAAGCATCGATCATTAAAATTACGGTGTTAGCAAATTTGATACTATTAATAGCGTCTAATGCTGATAATTTTTCGAGTGATTCAGTAATAGTAGATTTCTTACGAAGTCCTGCTGTATCTATTAATTTAATATGATTACCTTTATATTGCCAATCAATTTCAATTGATTCACGAGTAATGCCAGCTTCAGGCCCAGTTAATAACCTTTCATCATTAATAAGAGCATTTATAAAGGTAGATTTTCCAGCATTAGGTCTACCACTAACTACTATTTGTAGACAATTTCCTTTAATTGGATCACTTATGTTTGCTTCTGTAGAATCTTCCTCAGGTAACTTAGCAATAATCTCATTATATAAATCAATTAGTCCTGTGCCATGTTCAGCAGAAATAGCCACCATACTATCAAACCCTAATTGGTAGTATTCTTTTGCAAAATCAAAAGCTTTTTCACATTTATTAATTACCAATATGGTAGGTTTATTATATTTTCTAACAAAGCTACTGAGTAATTTATCATCAGATAATATTCCGCTTCTGCTATCAACTATGAGGCAAATGCAATCTGCCTCAATAATTGCTTTAGTAGTTTGCTCCATCAAACGCTGTCCCATGCTATCATGGTTTTCTTCAAGTCCTGGGGTGTCAATCAGCAAAAATTCAAAAGAACCAATCCTTCCATCAGTATACTTTCTATCTCTAGTAACACCTGGTAGGTCATGAACGATAGCTTTTTTACGTATGCTTAAGCGATTAAAAAGTGTTGATTTACCAACATTTGGGCGCCCTACCAAGGCAATGATTTTTTTAGTCATTATATGTTATTTTAATATATTGTAATAGTTATAAGGACAAGTAATGCACTGATAAAACCTACTATATTTGCTATTATGATAGGTATATTTTTTAGCAAAATACTATATAATAGCCAACTACAAAGAGCAATAGCACTTATAGTAAAAGCAAGCAATGAAACGGATGTGGAAGATTTATAGGTGAAAATATTATAGACTTGTACATAAAACATGAAATTACCGATTACGCCAACAACTGCCATATATTTTTCGTAAAACTTTATGAATTTTGAGGACATATTTTTATTTTTTGAATAAGATTCTGTATTATAGCTTTTGTGCAAAAAATTTCTATATTGTTGCTTGTGGGATAACAAAAAAGAGCCACTAAAAAAAATGCAGGTTGTGTTTAGCTATTCTCTAAAACTAGCAATTACAGGTATATGATCTGAAGGTTTTTCCTTGCTTCTCAAATTATAATCCATATAGCATTTTTCTAAATAGTCAATACTGTTATTACAACCCATTATCATATCAATACGCATACCCTTATTTTGTTCAAAACATCCTGCTCTATAATCCCACCATGAAAATTCTTGCTTGTCAGGATGCATCAATCTGTATAAATCCTCAAAGCCAGAATTTAAAATAGTTCGTAATTTCTTTTGTTCAACATCTGAAAAACAAATAGTGTTAGCAAGTTCTTTAGGTGAATATACATCAATATCAAACGGTGCAATATTAAAATCACCGCCAACAATAGTTTTTTCATCAAAAGATTTTTTAGTTGCTAAGTAATTAATAAGACTATCATAAAATGCTAATTTTGCTGCAAATTTATCACTACCGACAGATGAACCATTAGGAGCATAGAGAGAGATTACATTACAGAACCCAATAGGTAACGATACTTTTATTTCTAAGAATCTAGCTTGGGCAGAACAATGATTATTAGGAAAGTCTTTAATTATTTCATCTGCAGGAAATTTTGAAATAACAGCAATACCATTATATGATTTTTGTCCATGAACATAAAAATTATATGGTAAATCAGATAACTCATTGAAAGGAAACTTATCGGTTTCACACTTTATTTCTTGTAATAATAAAATATCAGGATTTTCATTAGATAAAAAATCACGCAGTAAATTAAGTCGCATTTTTATAGAGTTTATATTCCAAGTAGCTATCTTCATTTTTATTGTGCCATTTCATTTATTACTTTATTATAACGAAATAACCACTCAAGAAAACCAAAATAATCAGTTAAGAGATTAGTAATAAATATTATGAAAATTATTATATACAAATTGCACAATCTGACAAAACACCTGCTTAATTACGAACTACTTTAATTTCTCCATCAAAAAATTTAATATTGAAAATTTTTTCATTTGTAGCAGTAATTTTAGAAGATAAAAAATTGCCTGCTTCTCCTTTAACTATAGCAAAACCACGTTTTAATACATTATGATAATCAAGACTTGTGAGTAAAGTACTACTTAATTCTAGTTTATACTCAAAATTTTTTAAAGTGTTATTTGTCAATTTTGCTAGGTAAGCAGTTTTGTGTGTTAACTCCAATGTTTTATAGATAATTATTTTATTAGGGTTAATTCTTTCTTTAGAAAAAGATTTAAGTTTTGTTTCTTGTAGGTTAATAAAACATGGTAAAGCATCTAGTAGATTAAATCCTATTTCATCAAGTAATTGCTGTTTATGATTTATATAATGAGTAAGATATTTATGTATTTTATCATAGTTTGTAATATTTTGTTCATAACTCTTAATTGATTGTCTTATGTTATTTAATAATACTTTTTCATAAGATTGCAAAGTATCATTTAAAATAGATCTCAGTGGTACAGCGAATTCAGCAGCAGCGGTTGGAGTTGGTGCCCTTTTATCAGCTGCTAAATCTATTAAAGTATAATCTACTTCGTGACCTACTGCTGAAATAATAGGAATTTTTGAATTATAAGTAGCACGTACTAATATTTCATCATTAAATGACCAAAGATCCTCTATCGAGCCGCCGCCTCTAGCAACAATTATAACATTTGGCCTGCTTGCTTCTTCTAAGTTATTAAAACCTTCAATTGCTTCTGCAATTTCATTACCAGAATTTTCTCCTTGTACACTCACAGGCCATACTATTATATGGGTCGGAAAACGTTCACGGATTCGGTGTATAATGTCTTTTATAACAGCACCAGTTATTGAAGTTATAACGCCTATTTTATTAGGTAGAAAAGGTATAGGGATACGTTGCTTATTAAATAAACCTTCTTTTTCTAAATAAGCTTTACGTTCATTTAGAATTTGTAGCATAGCACCAAGCCCAGCTGGCTGAATATTATCTACTGATAATTGATAACGTGAATTACCCGCATAGCTTGAGAGCTTGCCACTAATTACTACTTCCATACCATCATTTAGCGGAAATTTAATTTTAGTAAGGATAGGGCGCCAACAAGTACAAGCTAAAATAGTAGTATTTTCTTTTAAGTTAAAATAAGCATGTCCTGAGCTTGCTATTTTAAAACCTGAAATTTCTCCTTTTACATTAATATAACCAAAATTATTTTCTAATAATTCTTTAATTTTATTAGAAATCTCAATAACAGAAAATTCTTTAGTTGCGTGACTCATAATATAAGGTGTCTAACATTTTTATAACATGTGTTTAATTATACTTCATTTCTGGCGCCATGCAATAAAGCTTCATGCAGGTGCAAGTGATATAAGAGTTATATAGTTATTTTTATGTAAGACTATTAATGCTTCTAAGTAGAAGACATTGTGTAGCTTTCTTAAAGAGCAAGCATAATTTTTATTATTTGCTATATTAATAATAGCTTGTTATTATTTTGTAATATAAATTACTTATATCATATAAATGCTGCTGCGAATAATATATTTTTTTATTATCGTAATCTCTTCTTTCGTAAGTTCTGCAAGTGTACTTAAGTATAATAAAAGCGTGAAAATAAATAATCTAATTGCTGATTTTGTAGAATATAATGCAAGTCAGAAATTCATATATGCTAAAGGTAATCTAAAGATTATTACGGATGATTATTTATTAACGGCAGATAACTTACTTTATGATGTAGAAAATGATATTTTGTGGGCAGAAGGTAATGTTAGAATTAAAGATAAACAAAATAGAATTATTATAGGTAATAAAGTAATTTTAAAAGAAGAACTTAAAAAAGGTGTAATATCTGAATTTATTTTATTTTTTGGTGATAATAATCTTTTCATTGCTAAGCTGGCAGAAAGGATAGATGAAAATCATACTAGGCTTTATCATGCTGAATTTACCCCTTGTGATGTGAATTGTAATAAAAAACCTTTGTGGCAAGTCGCTGCTAAGGAGACATATGTTCATTTTGATGAGCATAAAATAGTATATAGAAATGTATTTTTTGAAGTATATGGATTACCGGTTTTTTTCTTACCATATTTTTTCCATCCAACGCCTAAAGCGCCTGCAGCTTCAGGGTTATTAGTACCTGACATCAAAAATAAAGGACTTGGAATTCCTATATATTTACGTGTAAAACCTAATATTGATTTTACTTTAACACCAAGAATTTTTAATAAATATCAAACTTTTGAATTAGAAGCACATTATCGCCCAAATGATACAGATCATATAAATTTTGTAGGTAGTTATGGTAAATTACCTTATTTTTTAGAAAGAGATGGAGTACTTGTAAAAGATAAAAAATTCTCTTCTTATCACTATATTGCAAGTGGTAATTTTATCAATAGTAGTGAAGTTTATGATTATGGTTTTAAAGTAGAACATACATCTGATAAAGCATATTTAAAAAATTATTATAATAACTATGCTTCATATTTAACTTCTAAGATATTCTTAAATAAAATTCATAATGCTGATTATTTTTCAGCTGAAGGATTAAGTTTTCAAGGGCTTGGGGTTAATGATAGTAAATATACTGATCCATTAGTATTACCTAAAATCAATATGAAAAATGTGATAAACTTAAATGACAGTAATGATAGTCTTATTATTATTGAAAATAATACGTTAATGTATAAAGAAAGAATAGGAAAACAAGTTACTAGGACTTCTTTACAATTATCTATTTTTCATAAGTTTATAAATTCCTCAGGACAAATTTTTGATTTTGCTGCTAAAGATAGAAGTGATTTTTATCTTACTCGTCATGTTTATTTAGATAAGCCAAGAGAAAGTAAATCATTTCAAAGAAATATACCGGAATTACAGACTGTATGGCATTATCCATTAGTAGGTAATATAACAAAAACGATAAATTTATTTATTGAACCAGTAGTTTCTTTTACTATAGGACGTAACTTATCTATTAAAGATAAAAAATTTATTATAATTGATCCTGCTAAATATGAATTATCAGAAAAAAACATCTTTTTATCCAATCGCTATAGCGGTATTGACTGCCATGATTTTGGTAATAGGTTAGATTATGGTTTCAATATTAGTTTTGCCAAAGAAAGAAATTATTTAAGGTTATTTTTAGGACAATCGCGTAACACAAAATATAGTATTAATCTGCCTGATAATACTGAAAATATTGGTAAAATTTTAGGAAATTTCGCTAATAACCTAGAACTATTTTATAGTTTTCGAAAAGATAGGTATTTTAGACCTATTCGTGATGAGGTAGGAGGAAATTTAAACTATAATAAAATTAATTTTGCTGGAAGTTTTATTCAGCTTGCAAATCTTAGGAAATATTATAGTTTAGAAAGTATAAAGGTTTCAAATAATAGAGTAAGACAATTTTATGGAGATTTAAATTATCAGTTAGCAGAAAATTGGTCAGTTGGTCTTGGTGGACGTATTGATTTTTCAAAACGATCACCAAATTTACTTACTAGAACTATTAGAGTGACATATGTTAAAGATTGTGCTAGAATCACTGCAAGGGTTTATTCTGATTATTTAGTTGATAAGAGTAGGGGAATTAAAAAAACTACGTCTTCACCAACGATTTCTATCGGTTTAAAAGTGTTAAATATGTGAGTCTAAAAAATATGAAAAGATTATTACTTATAGTTGGTGTTGTTTTTATTTTTAATATAGTAGCGCAAGCACAGCAAGCAAATATAATAGCGTCTGTAAATGATGAGCCTATTACTCTTAATGAGTTTCGTGCTAGAAAAAAAATGATTATGGTATTAAATAATATTGAAACTATAACACCAGTTCAGGATAAGCGGCTAAGTGATTTAGCAATCAAGAGCTTGATTGATGATTCTTTACTTTTTCAATATGCTGGCGATAAAGAAATTTCACAAGAAGAGATAGATAATGCTATTAAGTCTATTGAGAAACGTAATAAAATGCCTACAGCCTCGCTTCTACAGTATCTAAGAAGCAGATCAGTTGATGTGAAGAGTTTTATTTCTCAAATTAAATCTGAACTGATTAAAATAAATATTTTATCAGGTTTATCAAGGTCAGTACAATTAAGTATTAAAGAAATAGATACAGCGATTTTATCTAGTGATCAAAAAAATGTCAAAATTTCAATGCAAGTGTTTACTTCTAAAGATAAAAATAGTAAAACATTTACCAAGATGAATAGTTTAAAAAATCGATTAAAAAAATGTGCAGATGTAAAAAGATCCCTTTACGATCATTTTGCTACTATGCGTTTTGTTAATGATAAGCTTAGTAATATAGAAGGTGTAAAGCAAACCATTATAAAAGATTTAAATCCTGGTAAAGTAAGTAATGTTTTCGAAGTAAATAATAAATTTGAAATAGTATTAGTCTGTACTAAAGAGATCTTAAATTTTAATGAAGATGAAAATAATTATATAGTAAACTTTCTAACAAATAAAAAGGTTTCACAAAAAGCGCAAAAATTGTTAGAAAATATGCGTAAAAAAGCATCCATAAAAATAATGCTACCGTCTTATTAAAGAGCCATGTTACCTATTATCAGCGTCTCTAGGTATCTCAGAAAATAACCTGTGGTGTAATGTATCGTATAGATTATATGCTACAGGTTTGGCATTATTATATCATTCTCAAGAAAGTTAGAATCTAGTAAATAAGTACAAGAAATTTATTTTTTATGCTTTTGTTCTATTTATAGTTTTTATACTGCATTTAAGCATGTTTATTCTAGATTTCTGCTTACACAGGAATGACATGAACGTTTCTTTCAATATCATGTGATAATATTACATATTTATGTTACCTTCAATTGCAAAACATGCTGCATCTTATCAAATTAACCCTCTTAAAAAACATGGACAGAATTTCATTTTTGACAGCAGTTTATGTGATAAAATTGTACGTGCAAGTAACCTTGAAGAAAACAGCAAAGTGTTAGAAGTAGGACCAGGTGCCGGAGGACTAACTAGGTCAATATTGCATAAAAATCCTAAATCCTTAACTGTTATAGAAACAGATGAAAGATGTATCCCATTGCTTAATGAGATTAAAAAATATTATCCTAATCTAAGTATTATTAAGCAGGATGCTCTTAAAATAAAATTAGGCGATTTAGGTTATGATAAAGTAACTATAATTTCTAATTTACCATATCATATAGGTACTGAGTTAGTAATTAGATGGCTAAAGGAATCTCAGTTAATTACTAGCATGACTTTGATGTTACAAAAAGAAGTAGTAGAAAGAATTTGTGCTACATCTTCAACTAAAGCATATGGCAGGTTATCAGTAATATGCAGGTTAATAGCAAAAGTAGAAAAATGCTTTGATGTAGCACCAACAGCTTTTTATCCATCTCCTAAAATATATTCAGCAATAGTTAAATTAACACCTTTAGAAAATTCACCATCTATTACCTTAATAAATAAAGTTGAGCAAATAACTAAGTTAGCATTTGCAGGGCGACGCAAAATGATTAAATCATCATTAAAAAATCTTGTACCTAATATAAATGAAGTCCTAACTCAACTAAAAATCAATGATAATTATCGTGCTGAAAATCTTACCCCTCAAGATTATTTAGGATTAGCTACTTTATATATTATGAACTGATCTTAACCATAGTTGTTTATTACTATATGAATATTATTTTCTACTGTGATATATTATAATTATATCAGTGTTGTAAGATTGTAATTCACCATTAGGATAGAAATTTAGGATAAGGAAGAAAGTGAGAAGAGAAACAATAAGAGATTTATAAAGATAGTAGGTTAAGTTATATAGTGTTTTGATTTTAGAATATGTACTCAATAATGAAGAAAAGTATAAAATATATTTTATACTTTCTGTAAAGTACATAAAGAATGAGAACAACAAAACCAACATATAGAAAGTCTTAGAGAACAGGAAATTAAAAGCTTTGAGTGTTATTAATTAAGGATATATCTAAAGATTTATTTAATGACTTATATTCTTATGGATTACGTTTATTTACGGGGGATATGGCAAAAGATGAAAATCATTTGTTATATAAGTTTTATTATGGAATATTATGAAAAAGATCTTTAATTGGATCTACAATGTTCTAAAAAGTCTATGGATTTTTTAGAGCACTCGATTACCTAAGAACTTTTAAATCCTTCTTGCGTTAATGCTTATAATATTTTAACTAATATTTAAAACTCTTGCTGAACTTCTATCTATGTTTATCCTTGATTTATGTTTTAAGGCTAAGTAATGATCAAATGTATTGTAGACTATAAACTTTAGATTGACTTTATAGGTTTTTGGCTAATAGTACTTAGCTGTGTTAGTCCAAACATCTTTTTCTGCATTCTCTTTATAAATACTACTTCCTCACATCATTATAAATGATAAAAAGTAAACTAGTTTTTATTAAAGCAGAAATTTAATTTATAGAAAATAATAGAATCATTAAGAAGTAATTGTATTATTATGTAACAAGGTTAGGGCTCTGGTTTAAGAAAATATTATTGCGAGTAGGTCACACAGCTAGTTATCTATAAAATAATCAATTTTGTAATATTTTTTTCTAGATTGTTTCATCGAAACTTAAAATTTCTCCTCACAATGATGTTTTCAAGTAAACTATGCAATAATGCTTCGTTTTCATGAGAATAAAAAATTATATCTATTTAAATTTATTTGAATCTATCAATTGATCAAGAGTAAAATTTTTGTTAATTCTTTCTTAATTTATACACTTTTTTGTCTTTAATAAATCAAAAGCTGCTAGTATAGGACTCTTTTTCTAAATAACTCCTACGTATAGGTTGATAGGTTGATACGTCCTCTGATCGCATTTATACTATAAAAACCATTTACATCTGTACGACTATAATTTGACTCTCTATACTAGAGTTTATATACTATACATTAAATTTTAGGATTAGTTATTTTCTTAATACAAGACAGCAAATAATGAGAATGAGCTTAAAGTTTGTTAAAATTTTTTAATAAACTCTTGAGGCTATCCTTATAAATTGTATTCTTAAACATATATCTTTTATTATTTGTAGGCAATATTCTTTTAATAAAACTTAAAAATCAATTCTTTTTAATAAAGAGCTAGGCTTAAAAGTATACCAACATAATTATTGGCTCTGAACCTTATCAAACAATTGGTAGGATTTTGAATATCAAGAGTTGCTATTTGTAATATTAATAAAATTAGTGCAGATAAAATTGGTAGATAGTCAATATTATAGTTAGCTATCTTTGTAGATAAAATAAATAATAATATAAATCCTATATAAAATATATAAAGCCAAAACTTATAAGATTTATTTTCTAAATAAATACTCAAAGATTTGACTCCTATTTTTTTATCATCTTTTATATCCATATATCCATATATTGTATCATATCCGATTGCCCAAGAGCAGCATGCTAAATACATAGTAATTACCACTATATCAAGTTTATCTTGAATTGCCGCATAAGCTATTAATGCCCCTAGCTTAAATGTAAAACCCATAAATATTTGTGGGAAGTAAGTAATACGTTTCATTAGTGGGTATATACTAATCATGATTACAGCAAAAAAACCTATATATATGGCTGTTTGACTCAAAGATAGTAAGATAAGAAGCGAGATAATGCCAAGAATGAATACTATTATAATAGCATAAGAAACAGGCAAAGAACCACTCGCTAATGGACGTTCTTTTGTTCTTGTTACATGCTTATCAAATTTGCTGTCAAATAGATCATTAATAATACACCCGCCACTTCTAGTTGTTATAGCGCCTAGAATAAATAATGGTAGTAGATGAATTAATTCTGCTTTAGATGGATTTGCAAGAAGTAACCCAAACAAAGCGGGGAAAAAAACTAGCAAATAAGCTACAGGTTTATCTGCACGCATTAATTTTAAAGTTAATAAGAATTTATTAAGCATTTTTATATAAAATTTAAATATAATTATCATCGCAAGTATACAGAATATTTTATATCAATTAAGATAAAATTACATCAGCAGAATAAAAGTGCTAGATTCTTATAGTCAAAAAATTAAAACACAACTTGTTGTAAAAATAATAAAATGACTAATCCAATAGCGGTTCAATTTCTAGAACATTATTTACCTAATAATTTTAAAGAGTTTAGTAGATTTATCAAAAATAACAGACGAAAGTTACATATGGGCATCTTTAAAGAAGAAATATAGCGATATATCATATGTAATTGTAATAAAAATCACAGTAAAGTGTACTAATAGAGTCTCAATCAACTATTGATGATTGAACAGCTTTATGATTATAGAAATATACATTACTATTACATGAAAGATATAAAAAGAGTAAAAATAAACTACTATTAGTTTATAACTTAATTACTATATAATAGTAAGAATGAAACTGTAAAGAAAAAACATAATAAGAATGTTTAAGTATATGCTTAAACATATATTAGCATGATATAATTACACTTTAGGAGAAATTTCTAACAGAGTTTAAACATGTTATAATATTAGAAGAGAAAGAGGTTATTTTATCTTAAGTTATTTTTATAATGATATATAAATTACCAGAACAACGGTAGTATTGGCTAAGCATTTATCACTGCAATAAAAGGAGAATATTATAAAGATTGTAGCAGAAAAATATATAAATTAAGATTTAACAAGGTATTCAAATAGAAAAAACTGAAGGTATAGGAATTGGATAATATAACGAAGTGATAATTATAGCAAAAAAGTTTACTCAGGACTTTAATGTTCCTATCATTCATTGTCAAACTCACTGGTCTTTAAAAAAATTTTTATTTGCTCGCTTTTAAAGATGATGGCCTTATAGTAAAAAGCAGCAAGGTGGTATATTAAATTAAATAAATTTGAAAGGTTTTATAATAGCTTAAACTTTTATCAGCTTTATTAGATAAGAAAATTTTTAATCACATTACAGAGTTTGCTAAAATTAATAATGAATCATTATCCAAGACAGCTATAGACCAGCGTATAAGTAACATCAAACTAGAAAAAGATAACACATTCGCCAAACCTTACTGATAAAAGAGTAAACAATACTAAAAAGTTGGTTAGCCATCTAGATCTAGAAGCTTGGCAATAACGATATTGTAACTAAGATCAAGTCATATCTAAAGATATTTCTAAGTTTTTCTTATTTAGTAAGCTTTAAATAAAACTTAATATTAAAAAAAGTTGCTGCCCAATTGCTATAGTCTTAGGATTAGAGATTATAAATGAGTATTAAAGGTGCAGTAACATTACACCTGGAATACAAAAATTTATATGTTTTATTTTGGTTTAAGACTACTATTCTTCATTTACTTAGGAGTATAAATTCAGTAATTTAGCATCATAAAGATTGTTATAATCAAATATGACATTTATAATGATATTTTTAATAATTAAAAAACTTATGAAAGAGTTTCCGAAAAATTATAATTTTACTGAAAATGAAAAGAAATGGCAAAAAATTTGGCAAGAAAAACAGATTTATGTCTATGAACAAAATATAGCTAAAGAAGAAACTTTTGTAGTAGATACGCCACCACCTACTGTTTCAGGGAAACTACATATCGGGCATGTCTACAGCTATACACAAACTGACTTTATCGTACGCTTTCAGCGCATGATAGGTAAAAATATCTTCTACCCTATGGGGTTTGATGATAATGGTCTGCCAACTGAGCGTCTTGTTGAGAAGCAAAGACAGATCAAAGCCTATAATATGAGTAGAGAAGAATTTATTAAGATTTGTAAGGAAGTGGTGGCTAGCGAAGAAGAGAAATTTAGAAGTTTGTTTAACAAAATAGCCTTATCAGTTGATTGGAATTTAGAGTATCAAACCATCAGCTCTCTATCTCGTAAAATATCACAAATGTCTTTTCTTGATTTAGTTAGAAAAGGAGAGGTTTATCGTGATAATCAGCCAATTTTGTGGGATTCGGTAGATGCTACTGCCCTTGCACACGCTGATGTTGAGGATATAGAGCAAACCTCTTTTATGAATTACATAACTTTTAGAACTGAAAATAATGCTAATCTTACTATAGCAACCACAAGACCAGAACTACTACCTGCTTGTGTTGCTGTGTTTTATCATCCAGATGATCAACGCTATAAGCATTTAGTAGGGAAATTTGCTATTACGCCACTTTTAAATACTAAAGTTCCATTAATTGCTGATTCTTTAGTGCAACAAGATAAGGGTACAGGACTTGTAATGTGTTGTACATTTGGTGACCAAACAGATATTACTTGGTGGAAGATACATAATTTACCTTTAAAAGTAATTCTTACTAAGAAAGGTACAATAAATTTCCCTCATGATATTGCTATAGATGGTTTAAAAATTAAGGAAGCTAGAGAGAAAATCACCAATATATTAAAAGAGCAGAAATTGCTTATTAAGCAAGAAGAAATTACTCATACTGTTAAATGTGCTGAGCGATCAGGTGCACCACTTGAGGTATTAACTGTACCACAATGGTTTGTAAAAACGATAGATCATAAAGAAGCATTGCTAAAAAGAACAAACGAATTAATTTGGCATCCTAAAAATATGAAAATCAGGCTAAAGAATTGGATTAATTCTATAAGCTGGGATTGGTGCATAAGCCGCCAGCGTTATTTTGGTGTACCATTCCCTGTTTGGTACTCTAAGCGAGCTGGTGAAGAAGGTAAAATTTTATATGCTGATATTTCTCAGTTACCAGTTGATCCATTAAAAGATTTACCATTTGGCTATAGCAGTGATGAAGTGGAGCCAGATTTAGATGTTATGGATACTTGGGCGACAAGCTCTGTTTCACCACAGCTTTCAACTCATAGCATTTCTGATAATTTTGCAGCTAATAAAGATAGGCATAGCAAATTATTCCCGATGGATTTAAGACCACAGGCACATGAAATCATTAGAACTTGGGCATTTTATACTATTCTTAAAGCTCATTTACACCAAAATACTTTGCCATGGAAAAATATCATGATCAGTGGTTGGTGTCTTGCTGAAGACCGCAGTAAAATGTCAAAATCTAAGGGCAATATTTTAGTGCCTGAAAAATTACTTGAGCAATATGGCTCTGATATAATTCGTTATTGGTCGGCAAATTCAAAGCTAGGCAGCGATACAGCTTACTCAGAAGACATAATGAAAAATGGCAAAAGACTTGTAAATAAATTATGGAATGCTGCTAAGTTTATCTTTATCCATTTTGATAAGTTATCAAGTGAAGATAAAAAAGCGAATCTTTTAGATGTTAAAGAAAAAATCACTAATGATTTTGATAAATGGATGATTAATAAGTTAGTATGGTTAGTGAAAGGCGTTACATCTGAACTACAAAATTATGAATATGCAAATGCTATGCATCTAACAGAAAAATTTTTTTGGTCAATATTTTGTGATAATTATTTAGAGATTAGCAAGGCTAGGGTTTATGATGAAGAATACAAAAATCCAAGAGGGCAATATAGTGCAATATTAACTTTATATCATGTTATGCAGACATTACTGAAACTATTTGCACCGTTTATGCCGCATATTACTGAAGAGATATATCAAATATTATATAGTAATAAGGATTCTATCCATATAAAAGGTTCTTGGGTTGATTATGGTGATTTATATTATAATATAGATACAAAACAAGCGGAAGGATTGCTTAAAGTTCTAGATGAGGTACGAAAATTTAAAGCCGAGAAAACACTATCAGTAAAAGCTCCGATAAAACTAATTGAAATCACAGGGCTCAAATTATCTGAAGAATTAACGATTGATTTAAAGAACGTCACTTCAGCTAAAGAAATACAATGTAAGTTTCAAGGTGATAAAATACAAGTTCATATTATTCTTTAAAAAAAATTTTAGATTTAATTATTATCATTGCTAGCACATTTTTTATTCTTATATATTTGAGCATAGTCGCAATATAAAGATGTTAACCGATGAACAAGTTTAAAAATATAGAATTAAATAAGAAAATAGCCTTTATGAGCAATAAGATTCTTAGTAAGAATAATATAACTTATTAGATATATGGCAGCACACTACTTAGAACCATTAAGCATTAAGGAATTGCTTTTAACAATGATTTAGATATCAGTATTTATGCGTGTACAAAAATATATTTACAACAAAATAATACACACCAGAAAGTGTGTTTAGATATTTTTATTTTCTATAAAGAGCAAAATAATTTTACAACCTAACTACCAGCACAAATATTCAAATGATTTTTTTATGATGATCAATTGTATCTTGAATAGTTTTTGCAGGGCTAATATGATTAGGATCATGAATATTTCTAGTAAATAAACCACATTAGTAATTAAGAATAAAGGTTATTTACTTTTTTGTAGGAAGGTACTTTCTAACCAGGCTAAATATAACCATTGTTATCTTCATGTAGTATTGTTTGCCTTAAATAAATCATAGTTCATAAACAAACCCAGTAGTAGCTCTATTATAAAAGAGAGTAACTCATATGTAGTATTAAACCGGAAATATTACTTTAGCTTAAATCAGACATATTAATCTTATTAACATTTATTTTGTATTTTCCTTTCAAAAGCTTAACATAAATAATAAATAGTTTTTGTTAATAACTACTTATGATGCATTTTGGTTGAAGTCTACTATATACTGTTTTTTTAATAAAAACCATATTTCATAATATTTTTAAAATATCAATTCCTTAAATTACTCTTTAATAAATATGATTCACTATTCATTTCATTTAGTCTTGATATAGTGCGCTTAAATTCTTTGCTCCGAGTAGGCCCTTGATATATTTTCTCAGGGCTATTTTGCAGACTCATAAATAGTAGAATTTTATAGAAATAAGCATTATCGATGAAATTAATAAATCTAACTACCGTGTTTATATCATCAGGTGAGATAACAAGAACATCTTGAACTATAATAATGTTAAAATTTTGACAAATATTGACATAGTCAATATAGCTAAGCTCTCTTTTAAATAATTCATTGTAGTCAGTTATTAATATTTTTTTATGAACTTTCTGAAATGATATTTCTCTACCTAAAACTTTAATATTTTGAGGAGAAAGATTATTATTGCTAATATCTGTAATAATTTTTTTAAGTTTGTTTTGATTTACAAGTGTTAAAGGAAAAATAATCCGTTCTTCTTTAACACTTAAGGTTTTATCAAATCGATAATCATAATGATTATCAAGATATTTAATATAAAATTTACTATTGATTTTATTTATAAAAGGTAAAAAAGATGCACGCTGTAGTCCATCTTTATAAAGATTATCAGGTCTTGTATTAGATGTGATAAAAATAAAAATATTTTGTTTTATTAATTCACTAAATAATCTACCAATTATCATTGCATCAGTAATATCTTTTATTTCAAATTCATCTATTCCAACTACTTTAACTTTTTTAGCATAATTTTTAGCAATCTTAGGGATAATATTACTTTGATTTTTGTTCTGTAGCTTATACATCAATTTATGTATTTCCTGCATAAAATTTTGATAATGAATAATTGCATTATCTATATTTAGCGCCTCAAAGAATGCTTGCATGAACATGGTTTTACCTGTACCTACCGGACCATATAAATAAATCCCATTTTTTAGATTATTCTTGCTAAATACCTGCAGTAATTTTCTAGGCCTATTAAGTTCTAAAACGATGTCATTTAGCTCTTGTGATAAAGCTACTTGTTTTATGTCTAATGTTAATGAAGTAGGTAGTTTTAAAATCATCCAAAAATCTAGTTTATTATATTTTTTTCTAAAATCAGTAAATATAGTTTAACTCTTTATAAAGACTTTTTTGCATACTCATAGTTGTATGATATGTAAGGTATCATTACAATAATCAAAGATTTTACACTATGTTTTTTCATTATCAATAATACTAAATTGAAACGCTTTATTTATAACATTTTTGGAGTAGTAATATCAATTTTCATAGCTAAATATTTTCTTGATTACCTTCCAAAAAAGTTCTATGACAAATTCAAATTGTTGAGTAGATGCATCTAAAAGATATATTCACTTTATCTACTTTAGATCATTTTTTTTGTTGATTATAATTTGTGTTATTCATCTTTTGTTGTATTTGGACATAAAATAGTCATATTAATATCAGCACATTCATTATTATCTCCTAATGTATAGCCAAAAAGCCCAATTTCCTTTATAAAAAGCAATTTAGTTAGGTTTGTTAAAAAAGAATATGGAATGGGATTATTTATATCTTTCTATATAAAAGTGTTGCGTCCCCGTAGCTAAAAAAGCGTATTTTCTCCTTTATAGCATATTTATATAGTTCATGCATCTCTTTAAAACCGGCGAAAGCGCATACAAGCATAAATAAGGTGGATTTTGGAAAATGAAAGTTAGTAAGTAACATATCGACTACTTGAAATTTAAAGCCTGGAGTAATAAAAATATCAGTTTCAAATTCACCTGGTTTTATTGTACCACCTATACAAAAACTCTCAAGTGTTCTAAGTGTTGTAGTACCGACTGCTATAATATATCGGCCTTCTTGTCTTGCTTTATTTATGATAACAGCATTTTCTTGATTAATAGAGCAATATT
This sequence comes from Candidatus Rickettsia mendelii, assembly GCF_057543435.1. NCBI lineage: Bacteria > Pseudomonadati > Pseudomonadota > Alphaproteobacteria > Rickettsiales > Rickettsiaceae > Rickettsia > Candidatus Rickettsia mendelii. The sequence goes on from NZ_BTGX01000014.1 coordinate 21,203, forward strand.
CCTTATGCATTTTATGTTCATTAATATTTTCAGTTTTGACTGGTATAAAAGTTCCTGCACCGACATGCAGAGTTAAAAATGCAATTTGTACTCCTTTTGCACTAAGTTTATCAATTATCTCATTTGTAAAATGTAGACCAGCAGTTGGTGCTGCAACTGATCCTTCAACACTACTATAAATAGTTTGGTAACGCTCGTTGTCGTTTCTTTGTGCTTCAGAGCGTTTTATATAAAGCGGCAGTGGGATTTCACCATATTTATCTAAGAACTCAAATATAGAAATATTATCAAGCTCAAATTTTATTATAATCTTACCCATTGCGAATTTTTCAGTAATAATTACTTTGTGATTATCAAAATAAAACTCATCTCCTAAGTAAAGCTTGCGAGCAGGTTTTGCAAAAGCTGACCAATAATTATCTGATATTTTTTTATTTAAATTTATGGTAACTTTTTCTCCTAAATTTAATTTAGCTTTTACCACTTTACTGTTATTAAAAACTAACAAGTCACCTTCATGTAAGTAATCTATTATATTGTAAAATTTAGTTTTAATAACATTTTCTTTCTGTGCTATTAATAGATTTGAATTATCTCTCTTATCTTCAGGTTTTTGTGCAATTAATTCAGGTGGTAGCTCAAAGTCAAAATTGGATAATTTCATAAAATTCATATTATTAATCCTTTTATTTGCGAGTTCCATAATTTTTGATATAGCTTACTATTTTGTAATAATTCTGTGTGGCTACCATCATCAATTATACTTCCTTTTTCAAAAACTAAAATTCTGTCCATATTTAGTAAAGTAGATAATCTATGAGCAATAACTATTACAGTTTTATTGTTCATTAGATAATTCATTGAGTCTTGAATTAGTTTTTCTGTTTCACTATCCAAACTACTCGTTGCTTCATCAAGAATTAAAATAGGAGCATTTTTCAAGATAGCTCTTGCTATGATAATTCTTTGACGCTGGCCACCTGATAAGTTATTCCCACGTTCCCCACATATAGTATCATACCCTTCTGGTAAATTATCAATAACATCATGAATATGTGCAGATTTTGCTGCTTCTATAACTTCTTCAAGAGAAGCTTCTTTTTTCCCATATCTGATATTTTCTAAAATAGTACGATGAAAAAGTATAGGTTCTTGTGGTATAAGACTAATAGCTTTTCTAAGAGAATCTTGAGTAACATTTTTAATATTTTGATTATCTATTAAAATCATTCCTTCTTCTATATCATGCAATCTAGTAAGCAAACTAATAAAGGTTGTTTTTCCTGAGCCCGAAAATCCAACTAACCCTACCTTTTGTTTACTTGGTATTAATACTGATTTATTCCGGAATAGTTTGTTATTGTGATGGTAATTAAATGTAACATTTCTAAATTCAATAATACCGTCTTTTATATCTAAAGGAGTAGCATTGTCAATATCTGTTATAATATGCGGCGCCATTAGAGATAAACCTTGATTAAATGCACCAACTTGCTCAAACATATCACCGATTTCTTGTGTTAAATCCCAAATAGCATCTGCTACATTTATACATAATGTTAGCACTAATACACAATCACCTATACTTATAGATAGCTCACTACGAAGTATTGATAAGTAATAAATCATTACAAAAATCATTATTGAACAAGATGTGCCAAGAGCATAGCGCAATTTAAACATAAAAAATTGCATAGTTTGTTCGTCAGCTACAGCATTTGCTACTCTTATTTCTAAGTGCTGACGTTCAAATTTATGTGCAGTAAACATTCTAACCGCATTAATATTGCTAATTGCATCTACGATACTACCAGCAACAAAAGATTGGCTTCTAGCATAGTTTAATGAATATATATTGATTTTACCTGAGAAAAGGACGCTAAGACCTACAAAAATGGTAATCCACAAAATAAATATTGTGGCAAATACATAATGCACTGAATATAAAGCAACTAATGCAAAAGTAATAATAGCTAGTTTGCGAATAATTTTTTCTCCAAATATTGAGATAATCATCTCAAATGATCTTGCAGTTTCAGTGATACGATTACTAATGTGACCAGCTAGATTATCTTGAAAGAATTTATGACTATGGTATTGTGTATAATTATAAAGTTCATTTAATATTTTTCCTTTTATTATGGGCATAGTCTTTAGATATAAATAATCATATGAGCGATATGCTATGTTAAGTCCTTCCCACCAAAGGGTATAAAATATTGCCCAATAAATCATTAAAGATAAAAGGTTATGTGCGTTCTCATCGCTGAAAGATTCAATTAAATCGATGATTTTCTGAAGTAATATACTATCAACTGCCGGAATCATACCAAATAGAATACAGCTTGCAGTTAACAAAATAATTTTAATTTTATCAAATTTTAAAAAATAGATACCTAAGCTAAGTGTTGATTTGGATAAAGTAGGGTATTTTACCACAATAATGTACCTCGATATGTTTCTAAAAAAGCAGTATATTGAACTTAATTATTCTATAAAAATATATCTAAAAATATTAAATTTATTTAAAAATAATAAACAAGCCTTGCTTCTTACCCTAAATAATGTTACAAAATTCAGAGAATAAATTCAAAATCATTAGAAATGCAAGAGAAAGAGTTATCTAATAATTTTTTAGAAGAACAAGAAAAATCCAAGGAGGATGATTCTCCATTCTTTGATGTAAAATATATTTGCCAAGCAAGCTTGTTAATTACGGACTCTATCCGTAAAGGTTATGATGTAACACAATTGTCTAATGGTGATATTAATGTTACAGAGGTAAGAATAGTAAATGTTCATTATAATTGGAACTCAGAAAAAGGAAAATTTGTTAAAACTAATCAAATAGAGTTTAATAATAGCAAAAGTTGCTAATTAAATCAAATACTGAAATTAATTTATTATTTTTTAACTTCTGTCAATTAATGTAGTTGATATTGTCATACATAGTATGATATGATTTATGTATCTGTTATCATATGTAAAAGTGAATGATATAACAGAAATAATACGTAACTTTAGAAATTACTTTTTAAATATTTAAGTACAAATGGAATTTGATCAAGTATTCTTATCAAGAATTCAGTTTGCCTTTACCATAAGCTTTCATATAATATTTCCTACTTTTACTATAGGACTTGCAAGCTTTTTAGCAGTAATTGAAGGGTTATGGTTAAAAACAAAAAGACAAATCTATCAAGAAATATACAAATTCTGGGTGAAGATTTTTTCTGTTACTTTTAGTATGGGAGTAGTTTCAGGTGTAGTGATGTCTTATCAATTCGGTACTAATTGGTCACATTTTTCAGATAAGGTTGGAAACGTACTTGGACCGCTGCTTGGCTTTGAAGTGTTTACAGCTTTTTTTCTTGAGTCTTCTTTTTTAGGTATAATGTTATTTGGCTTTAATAAAGTCAGTAAAAGAGCACATTTTATTTCTACTTTAATAGTCGCTATTGGTACTATAATCTCAGCTTTTTGGATACTTGCAGCTAATAGCTGGATGCACACACCAGCTGGTTTCGAATTGCAAGATGACGGATTTTTCTATCCATTAAATTGGCTTCAAATTATCTTTAATCCTTCTTTTCCATATCGTTTCTTTCATATGATTACAGCAGCTTATTTAACTACTTCTTTTGTTATTGGTGGTGTAGGAAGTTTCTATTTGTTGCATAACCGCTATAAAGAGCATGCTAAGATTATGCTTTTTATGGCAGTGTTGATGGCGCTAATCGTTGCACCTATTCAGATATTTATCGGTGATCAGCACGGTTTGAACACTCTTAAATATCAGCCGATTAAGGTTTCAGCTATGGAAGGTGTTTGGAATACTGAAAGGGGTGCAGCATTTAATCTTATTGGTTTTCCTGATCAGGAAGATGAAATAACAAAATATGCTATAGCAATACCGTATGCTAGTAGTTTAATCTTAACTCACAGTATTAACGGTGAAGTAAAAGGGCTAAAAGAATGGTCAAAAGATGAGCGTCCGCCTGTTGCAATTGTATTTTTTAGTTTCCATATTATGGTAGGAATTGGTTTCTTAATGGTATTTACAGGTATTGCTGGGTTATATCTTTATTTGAAGAAAAGATTATATACTACTCGTTGGTTTCAATATTGGTATATATTAATGTCACCTTCCGGTTTTATAGCAGTACTTGCTGGTTGGTTTGTGACTGAGGTCGGTAGACAGCCTTACATAGTGTATAATATTTTAAAAACAATAGATATGGTATCACCAGTACTTGGCAAACATGTATTTATTTCTCTAGTTGCTTTTGTAGTAGTGTATGCACTAATTTTTGGGGCAGGCATATATTACATAATGCACTTAATCAAGAAAGGAATAGAGATAATAGATTATAAAGAAACATATAGTAAATTTGGCTTAAATAGTCCATTACTAGAAAGATAATAATAATAAGCTTATGATAAATTTTGCTTCTTATATAGATTTGCCGTTTGTTTGGGGAGGTTTAATTGCTACTGCTATTTGTTTATATGTTTTATTAGATGGATTTGATTTAGGAGTAGGAATCTTATTTCCATTTGCACCTACTGATGATTGTCGTCATAAAATGATCAATTCTATTGCTCCTTTTTGGGATGGTAACGAAACTTGGTTAGTACTTGGCGGTGGAGGCTTATTTGCAGCTTTTCCACTTGCATATTCGCTGTTAATGCCAGCTTTATACGTTCCTATCACATTAATGTTATTTGGTCTAATATTTCGTGGTGTAGCTTTTGAATTCCGGTTTAAATCTCCTATAGGTCATCGTTATGTTTGGGATTATGCTTTTCATTTTGGTTCAATAGTTGCTGCTTTTTGTCAAGGCTTGATGCTTGGTACATTTGTACAAGGAATAGAAGTAAATGGGCGTGAGTTTGTAGGTAATACTTTTGATTTTCTTACTCCTTTTTCTATAATGACAGGTATAGCATTAATATTTGGTTATGCGCTCTTGGGTACTACTTGGCTTATTATGAAAACAGAAAAAGAAACACAAGATTGGGCTTATAAATCCACTCTTTATATTTTATTTTATGTCGCACTTTTTATGGGGCTTGTTAGCTTATGTGTTCCTTTCTTAAACAACCAAATACGTCATCGTTGGTTTAGTATACCAAATATTTATTATTTATCGATTATTCCTATTTTAATAGCTGTAATATTTATTAAATTAATTAAAGCTGTTATGCATAAAAAAGAAGTAAAGCCCTTTATTTGTACAATTTTATTGTTTCTATTAGGATATTTAGGACTTGCTATAAGTATATGGCCATATATTGTTCCTTATAAAGTTACGCTTGCAGAAGCAGCAGCTGCTGAGCCATCACAATCTTTACTATTAATAGGTGCAGGAATATTTTTGCCTGTAATATTTAGCTATACTTTTTATTGTTATTATATATTCCGTGGCAAATCATCTCATCATCCTCTATATTAGACTATATCGTAAGTTGATTAAAATAATATCTTGCTTAAATGGTAGGCAATGGTTTATTATTTTGTGGTTTAGCGGATTATTATCTACATTACTTTTAACCTATGTAGTTAAATTAGTGTTTTCGATGATAGGGGGCATAGGAATGTAGAATTTAAATGTAATCGCGGTTTAATCCACTACTATATAAACATTTTATGACATAGCTTTATGTCATTTCTTCATATGCTGGGTTCTATTGCATAGTTTGGAACATTCCTTTGTTATACTGTGGTGTCTAAAAAATAACTTAATAAAATTAAGTTATTTTTTATCTTAATAAGTCATGTGATTAAATCATTGGATGATATAGAACTAAAGCCAGGCTATAAGAAAAATCTATGAAAAAACTCTCAACATTTATTATTACTAAAAATGAAGCTGCAAGAATAGGGCGTGCTATAAATAGTGTAAAAAATGTTGCCGATGAAGTGATAATAGTGGATAGTGAAAGTACTGATGAGACAGTACAGATAGCTAAAAGTTTAGGTGCTAAGGTAGTGATAGAACCATGGCTTGGTTATGTAGGACAAAAATCTTTTGCTGAAACTATCTGTAGCAATGACTGGATACTTAATATTGATGCTGATGAAGAATTATCTCAAGAATTACAAGAAGAAATAAAGTATATTTTCGCTTCCGGAAGTCTAAATCATTATTTAGCTTATCAAATAAAGCTACTGATAATGCATCGTAATGATACAAAGCCTAGGATTTTTGCTCCTTATAATAGATGTATTAGACTTTATAATAGAAAATTTGCGAGTTTTGCTAATACTGTAAATAGTACTACACATGACTCAGTAGTGTTTAATAAAGATGTTGATTACACTGATAAAATCTATGGGTTAAATGAGGTTGCTTATCATTATTCTGGTACTTCAATTGAGCAGTTAATAGCTAAAGCAAATTTTTATTCTAGTGAGCAAGCAAAAGATTTATTTATGCAAGGTAAAAATTTTTCAAGCTTCAGGATAACTATAGAAATGCTAGTATGCTTTCTTAAAGCATTTTTTATTAGGCGGTATTTTATATTTGGCTTTGATGGTTTTGTAGATTCAATGATTTTTGCTTTTGCAAGATTTTTACGCCTTGCAAAATTAAGAGAGAAAATAAGAAATTATGAAAGAAAATTTTAATGTTAGTAAATTAAAAAACGGTTTAACAATCTTAACATATAATATGCCTTATGTTAATTCGGTAGCAATAAATTTAATTGCTAAAGTTGGAAGTCGTTATGAAAATATTGAAGAAGAAGGTATTTCTCATTTTCTTGAGCATATGGCTTTTAAGGGTACTAAAACTAGAAATGCAAAACAAATAGCTGAAGAGTTTGATTCGATAGGAGGACACTTTAATGCTTATACTGGTCATGAACATACGATATATTGCGCACGAGTATTATCTGAGAATTGTGATAAAGCACTTGCATTGCTCGCCGATATAATTCAAAATTCTATTTTTGCTGAGGAAGAAATAGCTAAGGAATATCAGATAATTATGCAGGAAATTGCTTATCATCAGGATAATCCAGATGATTTAGTATATGAAATATTTTATAATAGTGTTTATAAAGATCAGCCCTTAGGTAAACCAATTCTCGGTACAATTAAAACACTTGCAACTTTTACAAAAGAGCATTTTTTATCTTTTATAGATAAATATTATAATGCTCAAAATCTTTATTTATCAATCGCTGGTAGTGTTGATCATGCTAAAATAGTTAGTATAGCAGAGCACTTATTTTCTTCTTTAAAACAAGGCGCAAGAAGTAATTTTTCGCCAGCAAAATATATAGGTGGTCATAGCTTTATAAATAAAGATTTAGAGCAAACTACCTTGATATTAGGATTTGAAGGTACATCTTATATTAATTTAGAGAGATTTTATCAAACACAGTTACTTGCTATAATATTTGGTGGCGGTATATCATCACGTTTATTTCAGCATATTCGTGAAAAATTAGGTCTAGCATATGTAGTAGGTAGTTATAATAGTGCTTATTTTGATAGTGGGGTGTTTACCATTTATGCAGGAACAGCACATGATAAATTGGAACTACTATATACAGAGCTTAAAAATGAAATAACAAAAATGATGGAAAGAGTGAAGCATGAAGAGATTATTAGAGCTAAAACACAAATCCGAAGTAATTTGCAGATGGTGCAGGAAAAAGTAACTTATAAATCAGAAGAAATAGGTAAAAATTATGCTATTTTTGGTAAATATATTTCGCCTGAGGAGATTATAGAGATTATTATGGATATAAAAGATGATGATATTATTAAAACAGCAAATAAAATATTTAGTAGTGCTACCACTTTAGCTGCTATAGGTCCAGATCCAGATATACCTTTGATATTTTAAAATTTGCTATGTCAAATTTTAAGATTCTTATGTGCTAACGTATTATAAATATACGCATGCATGTTAGTTACATATTTTCCTTGCAAATTTTAAAATATCTGCAGTATCGCTTTTTATGAATTTTGAGAAAATAAAAAAATGAAGAAAAAACTTTATGAAGGCTCAAGTAAAATTTTATATTCTGCTGAAGAAGATTTTTTGCTTGTAATGGCTTTTTCTGATAAAGCTACTTTGGAAAATGGTGAGATCATTGATATATCAGGTAAAGGAGTACTTAATAATAATATTTCTTCTTTTTTGATGAATAAGCTGGAAATGATTGGTATTGAAAATCATTTTATCGAAAAGATAAATATGAGGGAGCAATTAATTCAATATGTAGATGTATTTCCAGTGCAGGTAATCATATCATCAGTAGCCTGCGGTAGGTTTGTAAAAGAATTTGGCATGGATGAGGGGTATGTATTTGATAAACCTATCATTGATTTTAGAGTGAGAAGCCGTGAATTTAAATATCCGGTAGTTAATGAACATCAAATATTAAATTTTGGTTGGTTAGCTAATGATGAAATTAAAACAATAAAAAAACAAGTTATGCGTATATATGATTTTCTTAGTGGTTTATTTATTGGTGTTGGTATTAGGCTTGTAGAATGTAAGCTTGAATTTGGACGTGTGTCTAATGGTGAGGAATCAATAGTAATGCTAACTGATGAGATTAGTCCGGATAATTGTAGGTTATGGCAAGTTAACAGTAATGAAAAATTAGGTTTTGAACTGCTTGAGAAAGAGCCAAATAAAGCTTTTGAGGCATATCATCTAATAGCTGATCGTTTAAAAGAACAATAAAAAATATCTTTTTAAGACATCTATCCTAAGACTTTTAATAATTTTTATAATAAAAAAGGTGAGAATAAGCTTTATGTTTTAATTTTAGTTGGTATGATACACCATTTATCAAAGTAAAAATGATATTATTTCTATTCTTAATTAATTATAACTATACATATTATATTAATAAATATAGATTTAGTCTTAATTTAAAGTAAAGTAATCTTAGAACCTTTAGATTTTTATTGTGATGAAATAGTTATTAGGCATATTTTTTTTAATGTTACAAAAATTGATTTTTATGGAAGTAATATAAAAATTACTCCTATTAAGGATGAAGAAAATATTTTATACTCACCTGATCGTAAGGTAATAATTTAGTTTAGGAAGTATTTATTTAATAGATTACCTGATTATGAGGTTTTAATGAAATTAAACCAATTATTTATAGTGCTTAGTATGCAGAAAAATTAATAGAGTTTTGAATTGAGTCTAAAAGGAGAATGTTCTGGAAGAAAAAAGATTATATGGTAAGACTGTACTAATACTGCTATTATATAGCAGTACTTAATAAAAATAGAAGATACTAGAGAGTTTTTTTTAAAACTAAAAAAGTAAACATCACTTATAAAGCAGCAGAAGCTTTTAGTAAAAATGCTGAATTATAAAGACGAAGAATCTTTAATAATTAACGTGAAAAGCAAAGATTATAAATTCACTTGATAAGATTATTGATCAGATTTTAATTATACAAAAGTAATAGTTATAATTATATGATTAAGCATGTTGTATTGTTTAAGTTTGTAGCCACTCCTTCTAGGAAACAAATAGGAGATGCTTTAGCAAAATTAGGAGATTTAAAAAATACTTCTATTTTGTAGATTAAATCTTTGTATTTAAAAAAATTGTAGTCGTTAAAAAATTTATAAATAAGGGTTTCAAATATGCTTTTATTATAGAATTTTTTAATGAAAAAGATAGAAAATACTATTAAAATCATCATAATCATGTTGGAATATCCTATGAGTACATTATGCCTTATAACTGAGGAAGGTGTAAATTACTAGTGGTGTTTAGATTATAAAATTTAAAGAAAAAATAAGTTAAAAAATGATAAATATTTCCTTTCCTGATGGTAGTTCTAGACAGTTTAAAAAAAATATTACTGTCTATGAAGTGGCGAATGCAATTTCGATGTCACTTGCTACACAAGCAATGGTTGCTGAAGTAAATAATGAGCTCAAAGATTTGAGTACTGTAATAACAGTAGATTGTAAGCTTCGTATTTTAACTGCAAAAGATCCTGAGTGCCTTGAGATAATAAGGCATGATGCAGCACATTTAACAGCTGAAGCAGTGAAAGAATTATTCCCTGAAACTCAAGTAACAATTGGTCCTGCAATTGAAAATGGTTATTATTACGATTTTGCTCGTGATAAGCCTTTTACCACAGATGATTTAGCTGCTATAGAAGCTAAAATGCAAGAGCTTTCAAACAAAAATGAGAAAGTAACAAGAGAATTATGGGATAGAGATAAGGCAGTAGAATTTTTTAAATCTATAGGAGAACACTATAAAGCGGAGATAATTGCTTCAATTCCAGCAAGTGAGTTGATAAGTCTATATAGACAAGGTAATTTTATTGATTTATGCCGAGGCCCACATGCTCCATCTACAGGTTTTGTTAAGCATTTTAAGTTGATGAAAGTTGCTGGTGCTTATTGGCGAGGTGATAGCCGTAATCCTATGTTACAGCGTATATATGGTACTGCATGGGCTACTAAAGAGCAATTAAGTAATTACCTCTATATGCTAGAGGAAGCTGAAAAGCGTGATCATAGAAAACTTGGACGAGAACTTAATTTGTTTCACTTCCAAGAAGAAGCACAAGGGATGGTGTTTTGGCATGATAAGGGCTGGAGTATATATAATACTATCGAGCAATATATTAGAAGAAAGATTCGTAAGAATGGTTATATTGAAGTTAAAACTCCTGTTTTAGTTGATAAAAGCATTTGGGAAGCATCAGGACACTGGGAGAAGTTTCGTGAAGATATGTTTACTTTAGAAGCATATGATAAGACTCTTGTTTTAAAGCCAATGAATTGTCCTTGTCATGTACAGATTTTTAAACAAGGTGTAAAGAGTTATCGTGATTTACCGCTACGTATGTCAGAGTTTGGTTTATGTCACCGTAATGAAGCATCAGGTGCATTGCATGGTTTAATGAGAGTACGAAGCTTGGTACAAGATGATGCACATATATTTTGTGCTGAAGAGCAAATTACTAGCGAAACTGTTAGCTTTTGTAAATTACTAACTGAAATTTATAAAGATTTTGGTTTTACCAAAATAAAAGTGAAATTTTCTGATCGTCCTAGAATTAGGGCAGGGAGTGATGAAGTTTGGAATAAAGCTGAAAATGCCTTGAAAGAAGCAGTAGAAAAGGTTGGTTATACTTATACGCTAAACCCAGGTGAAGGTGCATTTTATGGTCCAAAACTTGAATTTGTGCTAACCGATGCGATAGGGCGGCAGTGGCAGTGCGGTACATTACAGATGGATTTCGTATTACCGGAGAGGCTTGGTGCTAATTATGTTAGTGCAAGTGGTGAGAAAAAGAGACCTGTAATGCTGCATAGAGCAATACTCGGCTCTCTTGAGCGTTTTATTGGTATATTAATTGAAGAATATGCAGGTTGCTTTCCACTTTGGCTTGCACCTATTCAAGCTGCTATTGCAACTATTACTAGTGACTTAAATGATTATGCTTTAGAAGTACAAAAGGCCCTAATTGATAGTGGTATAAGAACAGATATTAACATCTCACCGGATAAAATTAACTATAAGATTCGAGAATTTTCTAATCAAAAAATACCAATAATTGCTATAATAGGTAAGCGGGAAAAAGAAAATAGACAAGTAACTATCAGAAGATTTGGTGCTACTGAGCAAGAAGTATTATTCATAGAGCAGTTAATAGCATTAATAAAAAAAGAGAATACCAAATATCTTTAAATCAGTAATCAGTATGAAAGCAAAAACAATAGTGGTAATAATTTTTTCAGCCATTATAAATATGGCTTCTATTTCTATAATATTGCATAAGATAGTCAAAATCATGAAACTTAGAATCGTGATTTAATTCTTTGTAAGAAATCTTTTTATGGGTATGAAGTTCCTAAATTTTATAAAAAAACATATTAATTATTTAATTTAGTAGGAGGAAAAGAGCTCTTAGGTGTTTGTATATGGGTTATATTAAACTGGAATAGATATAGAATATAGCACAAAAAGCAAATTATTATTATGAATTAGCAGTGTAGTAGAAGGAGATTATAGATTCGCTTGTAATAAAATCTTTGCTTATATTTAGCTAATTTAATATTAGAAAGTGAATAAAAAAGATTATTCTCAAACTGTAGTTTTATTTTTAGATAAGTTGGTAAATGGCATATTTATGTATACAAATTTGTATATGATTCAAGCTATAAAATAAAATTTAAAGAGATAGATATGCAGTTTTAGGAGCTTAATAGAGTGTACTGGTAACTTCTCATGATGCATCAATAAAATATTTGAAATTTATTATTGATAAAGTTTCTGTAAGTGTTGCTATCATTTTAGTTCAATATATGAAAACAGTAGTACCTAAAAATATTAACTAAGATGTAAAATATAAGGTATTAGTAATACAAAATGATACTGATTAAAAAGATTTAGAAGAAAATGCTAGAATATAGTTGTGATCATCTTTTTAAAGATAATATGAGAGTATTAGGTTATTCTACTAAAAATGCTGTTAACGATTACTTTAATAAATTACTACAATGGTTAGTATTTTATACTCCTAAAGCTTTTTTACCTTTAGATTGCTCTTGTTCAACTGATTGAGTATGAGACTTAACTTGATGGATTGCAAGGTCAACTACATGTTCATACCTAACTCCATTATCAAGTAGGACCTGGCCACATTTATTTACTAGAATAACATCTTCTTTAGAGAACTTATTGATAATAATGTCTGTGATATCATAAAGGAATTTCCAAGATAATTCTATTTTTTCTTGCAATGTCAGTTTTTTATTATCTTGTTTTTTATTGTTAACAGCAAAATTTTGTGAATCACCAAGATCAGTTCTTTCGGTAGGTAAGATATTTTTTCTTCGCGTTGCTAATTTCCTACGTATTAAAAATATTAATAATAATGCTAAACAGCCTATGGCAATTAAAATATGAGTATTAGAATTAGACATTATTTTGCTCTTTCTTGTTTTTGATTTAAGTTTTGTGTTGTAGTAAGTAAAGTAACTACCGCTTTACCTATCTTTAATAAATTAGCTACTTCGGGAGCTAGCTTAGTAAGTGCCACAATAGGTGGAGGTAAAATAAGATTTAGATTAGCTTTTACTGCTAAGTATAATGCATTTACTAACTTTTGACCTCCAGGTATTATGCTTACTACTTTCGTTACATCACTTATAATTTCCTTAGCTTTTTTTGCTGCTTTACATAGAGAGCTTATCTTTTCAGCAAAAGAAGCTTCTGGGTTTAGCACTTTTAACAATTCTGTTTTAGTTTTACTTAGATTACTAGAAATAGTATTCTTTACAGAATCTAATTTGTCAATATTTATATCTTTTGGAATTGCACTTTCAATATTGCTTTTTAGTTTCGATATTTTTTCTTCTACTTCTTCTTTACTTTTTGGTATTGCAGCAGCAGCTTTTAAAACTTTTTCTAAAGAATCTATATTACTATGTTTTTTTTCTACTTCGATAACTTTAAGAGGTGCTTCTTTTGATATTTCTGAAATTTCAGCAATTTTTTTGGTTCTTTGATAGATATCCTTAAGTGTTTCATTAGAATTAATTTCTTGTCTAATTTTTTTTATATCATTATACAATTTTGTTACTTTTAGTAATAATTTCTCATGACCTATAAGGTTATTTACTTTTTCTAATATGCCATTCATTTGTATAAAAGTCCCAAGAACTGGCATTTGAGTTGCTATCAATCCAGCCAATATATTTTCTAGTGACTTTATAATTTTTTTAGAAGCTCCTATGTATAGTTTATCTAGCTCTTGTTGAAACTTTAAAATTTGTTCTAAAACATGTATCGATTTCTCTATAATAGCACTATCAAATAAAAAGATATCTTTTGTTTTTAATTGTTCTTGATACACTTTCTCAAGTGTTTCCGATAAGGTATTTACAGATTTTTTTATTGTTTTATTGAAAAATATCTCTGCTTTTTCTATATTTAGGTTTTCAGTTTTAGATAATTCACTTAAAGAATTTTTAAAAATATTAAATAAACTACTGTCTAAATCTATTAGATTTTTTTTTAAAGATTTTGTAAAACCGTTTAGCTTTATTAGAAGCCTGTATAATTCAGCTTTTTGTTCTTTATTTAAATTTTTAAAATGAGAAAAATTAATTATAGACATACTAAAAAATCTTGCAATTTTATGTTAATATTTAATTTTAAAGCTTAAAGCCTATGCAACAAAATGAAAAATAGTTATCATTGCCCTTGAGATTAATTTTTGTTATATTATGTGCTAGCATTGCTACAATAGTTTTGTATTATTTTATTGAGAAATAGCTATATTCTTTAAAGGTTAAATGAATCTCACTAATATATTATCAATAAATTTAACAATTTATGCGTAAATTAACTACATTTATCATCACATTATTACTGACTTGTTCAGCTATTGCTGTTGATTTGCAAGGAGCTTTAACTGCAGGGTACAAGAATAATGATGAGCTGAAATCTATTAGAACTAAGTTCTTGAACTCGATTGAGCAATTTCCACAAGCTTTTTCAGGATTTATGCCTAGTGTAGGAGTGCACGTTAGTAAAAATAATACTAAAAATAAATATAATAAAAAATATGCTAATAGGCTTGGTCTTACTCCGAGAGAGACAGATAGTGATCAAGGGTCATTAACAATTCAGCAATCATTATTTAGTGGTGGTTCTAGTGTTGCAGCACTTAAATCTGCTCAAGCAGGATTTAGAGTAGCACGTGGTGAATATTATGCTCAGGAACAAAGAATATTATTAAATTTAATAACTGCATATCTTGATTATTTTGAGAGTAAAGAGAAATATGATATTTCAGAAAGTAGGGTTCGCACTAACGTACAGCAGGTTAATACTGTTAAAGAGAAATTAAGGCTTGGAGAGGCAACCGAAATAGATATAGCAACTGCAAAAGCAGGCCTTGCAGCATCGGAAACAAATAAGCTAAGTGCTTATGCTAATTTTCAAGCAAAAAAAGCAAATTTTATTAGAGTGTTTGGTATAGAGCCAATAGATATAGCCATGCCTGCTTTACCTAGTAGTTTACCTGCTTCATTAGATGAATTAAGAAGAAGGGCTGCTAAATTAAGTCCTGAAATTGATTCAGCAAGGCATAATGTAACTTTAGCAAAAGCACTAGAAATGGTGGAAAGAGGAAAATTATTGCCGCAAGTAAGTGTAAGTTTGCAATCAGGTAGAACTCACTACAATCCACAAGATGAAATAATTCAAAATATAAATAATAAAAGCATTACTACTACTCTTTCAGTAAGTATTCCTATTTATTCTGAGGGAGGAGCACAATATTCAAGAATTAGAACAGCTAAGAACCAAACAAGAAGTAGTGCAATACAGTTTGATCATGCAATAAAGCAGACGCAAGCAAGTGTTATAAGTATATGGGAAGGGTTTGAAGCAGCAAAATCACGTATTATTGCAGCTAATCAAGGAGTGGATGCTGCTCAAATATCGTATAACGGTATAATGCAAGAAGAAATCCTCGGTTCTAAAACTATACTCGATGTTTTAAGTGCAGAAGAAAAATTATATGAAGCAAAAATAGCTTGTGTGGATGCTTATAAGGCTTCAGTGCTTGCGGCATATCAAATGAAATTATTAACTGGTGAGTTAACAGCCCAAAGTTTAAAACTTAAAGTAAAATATTTTAGTCCTGAAGAAGAATTTAAAAATCTTAAAAAGAAAATGTTTATAGGTTTCTAATGAGTAAGGAAAAGAATCAAGATATGTCAATAGAAGATATATTAAAGTCGGTCAAAGGAGTAATTGACGAACGTAGAAAATTTAGTCATGAGAATGAAGATGAAGATATACTCGAACTAACAGAGATAGTAAACCAAGATGAAGAAAAGCAGGCAGAAGCGCAGGATGAAGAAGAAAAATTAATATCGACTAAATCTGCTGAGGCAATAAGTGATATTTTTAAAAGTTTTACTAAT
Source organism: Candidatus Rickettsia mendelii (assembly GCF_057543435.1). Classification (NCBI taxonomy): domain Bacteria; kingdom Pseudomonadati; phylum Pseudomonadota; class Alphaproteobacteria; order Rickettsiales; family Rickettsiaceae; genus Rickettsia; species Candidatus Rickettsia mendelii. The sequence continues at coordinate 37,164 of NZ_BTGX01000014.1, forward strand.
ACTATTAAGGATAAGAATCTAGATAATAATAGTTCATCTAGAAATACACTAGAAGAATTAGTTATTGATATATTAAAACCAGAACTTAAAAAATGGTTAGATAAAAACCTACCTTTACTTGTTAAAGAGCTCGTAGAATATGAAATAAAAAAATTAGTGCAGAATAGTAAGAAGTTGTAATACGGTTCTTGTATCATTCCTGCAAAAGAAAAAATCCAGTAAGAATTATATAAAACACAAGTTTTTATATTTTTATTTTATAAAATTTGTAATTTTTGATTACCAAATAAGGTTATTTACTCTGGATTTTTACTTTATCGAGAATAACCAATCTTTGAGGTTTTGTAAGGTATGCAGTAAGAACATTATAGTGTGGTTATTTTGCTACAAGATAAATTATTTAATAAGGGATTTATGTTAAATAGATTATGTAAGATATTATTTTTTATAAGTATGTTGTTAGTGATAGTGCAAAGTTATGCTGTGCCACCGCCATTACCTATTGCTGAGGTAAACACTGAAGACAAGGATGTTGGCTCTAATTCTTTTATTTTTGATAAATTTAAGCAATTTTTTTATAAATCAAAAAAGAAAAATGCGCTATCTCAATCAAAAGATAAACAAACTAAACTATCTGACAAAGAAGAATCTAAATTAGCTTTACAAGAACCTAATGAAAACGATAAAATAGAGCCATTTATAGATATTGGTAGTACAACATTACCTAGTGCTACAAGCAATAATGTACATGCTGATGAAATTGTTCCTAATATACATTATGATACAAATTTAGCTTCTAATAATATTGCTCCTGTGATAACTCCTAAAGTACTAAAGCCAATGGCCTCTATATCTTTGGATCGTCCAGAAAATAATGTAGTGTCACCATCGCAACTGGTGTATAATAAACCACCTAATTTACCTCATACACGTAAGCCTATTCTTCTTAATTCTCCTTCTGATGCTGATAAAGATGAAGAAGGTGTAAAACTTGCACGGCCAGCACCATATATACCTAATATACCAGTTTCTTCTCCATCTGTAGTGCCAAATAATGTATCTGTAGTAGCAGCACAGCCTATAACACTAACTAATCAACCAGCTGCTCAACCTAAGGCTACTACAACTACGGTCATGCTGAATAAGGTAGATGTGCCAGTGAGTACCCTGCCTGTTGTAGAGTCAGCAATTAATTCTTCAGTAGAAATTAGTAATTTAAAAGAGGCATTTGTTTCGAGTTCAAATATACCTAAAAAACAGGATTGGTATACTCCTCTTACGCCTGTTGTTGTAGTTCAAGCGAATCAAAACCAACATATAGATAGTCATATGAACCTACAGACTGTAAGTACTTCTAGTGTTACAGTTCAAAAACAAGGTAATAACGTAAATAATAAAATATCAGAATTGGCAGCAAAATTTGTTAAGAATGAAACGCAAATGTTGTTTTTGCCTGATGATGATATAGTTCTCGGTAAACTAACAGAACAAGCAACTTTAGAACAGATGGATATACATGCATACATACAATTATTTCAGAAGAAAGAAGAGTGGATAGCAAATGCTGAAAGAAGAAAAGTTGTAGAGAGTTTTATTAAATATAATAATGATTTAAATAAAAAGAAAGATATTTATGCTAATCTATCTTATTGTAGTGCGGTAGATAATATTTTTAGAGCAGTTGATAAGAATAACCTTTTTGCTTTGCGTGCATTACTTGATAATTATCCTATATTACAAGAAAAAAGCAGAACTGGTGAAACGTTACTAACTGCTGCTACCTATAATAATAATTATTATTTGGCAAAATTTTTAGTGATACGTGGTATTAAAATTTCTTCTTTAAATGATGAATGTAAATATCCTTTAGATATTGCTATAGCAAGAGGAAATAACAATATAGCTTGTATGTTAATTAAAGCTAAAGGCTATAATTAGTTCTACTAATTTCTTTAAAGCATAATTGCTTTTCTATGCTAAATGTTTTAACTTAGGGAAACGCCATAAGCTTATTTCTTTTTGGTAAATTTAACAGAAATTCTTTATTTAAATGAGTGATTTATTTAGCTTGAACAAAGAAAGGAAAAATAAACTAGTTGATAGTAACTATAGTGCAAAAGATATTGAAGTATTAGAGGGACTTGAGCCTGTCCGTAAAAGACCAGGCATGTATATTGGCGGTACCGATTCACATGCCATGCATCATTTAGTGTCAGAAGTGCTTGATAATGCTATGGATGAAGCGGTCGCTGGTTTTGCAAGTATTATTACAATAAAAATGTACGCAGATCATAGTATTACTATATCAGATAATGGTCGTGGTATACCTGTTGATAATCACCCTAAATTTCCTAATAAATCTGCATTAGAAGTAGTCTTAACTACGCTTCATTCTGGTGGTAAGTTCTCAAATAATATTTATCATACTGCTGGTGGATTGCATGGTGTTGGAATATCAGTAGTTAATGCTTTAGCAAAGCATCTGGAAGTTAAAGTTTATAAACAAGGTAGATTATATAGGCAAAGTTACTCTAAAGGAAAAAAGTTAACTAATTTAATGTATACAGAAGCTCCTAAGAAACTAAGAGGTACATCAATAAATTTTATTCCTGATCCAGAAATTTTTGGTGAAAAATTATACTTTAATCCTAAGAAAATTTATGAGCTAGCAAGATCAAAGGCTTATTTATATCGTGGTGTTACTATAGAATGGGAGTGTGAATTTGAGGTATCATCAGATGTACCTAAAAAAGCGTTAATCAATTTTCCAAATGGTTTAAAGGATTATTTAAGTTCAAAAATAACGTTAGATAATTTAATTATGCCAGAAATTTTTTCTGGTAATATGGAAGGAAAACAAGATGGAGTAAAACTTGAATGGGCAATTTGTTGGCAAATTAATGATAGTTCAGCATTTATTCAATCTTATTGTAATACTGTTCCAACGCCATTAGGAGGAACGCATGAACAAGGTCTTAAAGCTGCAATATTACGAGGGCTTAAGACATATGGTGAAATGGTAGGGAATAAGAAAGCTGCTAATTTAACTATTGAGGATATTTTAGAAACAGCAAGTGTAGTCCTTTCTATTTTTATAGCTGAACCGTCTTTTCAAGGGCAGACTAAGGAAAAATTAGTATCACATGGAGTAAGCAAACCTGTGGAAAATATAATAAAAGACCATTTTGACCATTGGCTTAGTAGTGATAAGGCTTTAGCTAATAAGTTGCTCGAACATGTAATTAGTATTGCTGAGTTTAGAATAAATAAGAGGAATGAAAAAAATATTTCTCGTAAGAATGCTACTCAAAAATTACGTTTACCTGGTAAGCTTGCTGATTGTACAAGAACTTCTTCTTTAGGAACAGAACTATTTATTGTAGAAGGAGATTCGGCAGGAGGATCTGCAAAACAAGCACGTAATAGGGAAACACAAGCAGTGTTACCATTATGGGGAAAATTATTAAATGTTGCGAGTTCAACTCTTGAAAAAATTATTAATAATCAAGCAATACAAGATTTAGAAATAGCTCTTGCTTGCGGTAGTTTAAAAAATTATAAAAGGGAAAATTTGCGTTATGAAAAAATAATTATTATGACTGATGCAGATGTTGACGGTGCCCATATAGCTTCATTATTAATGACTTTCTTTTTCTTACGAATGCCGGAATTAATAAAAGATGGACATTTATACTTAGCTAAGCCTCCGCTTTATCGCTTAACACAATCTAATAAAACTTATTATGCAGCTGATGAAGATGAGAAAGCAAAATTAATAGATAAATTAACAAAAGTTAACAAAGCTAAAATTGAAGTAGGTAGATTTAAAGGGCTTGGTGAAATGATGCCGGCACAATTAAAGGAAACTACTATGCATCCGGAGAAAAGAGCACTTTTAAAGGTTACTTTAGAGGATTTTCAAAATGTTGATAAAATAGTATATGATTTAATGGGTAAGAAACCGGAAAAAAGATTTCAATTTATTTATGAACAAGCTTTAGTTAAAATAGATAAAATTATCAATGATCTAGATATTTAAGAACATAAGATTAGAACATATTTGGAGTATTATGTATTTGCATTTAATCATAGCACTATTTCTTAGTATAAATTCTGTTTTTGTATTTGCTGATGCTAAAGAAAGAATAAAGGAACCTAGAAATAAGATATCAAACGAAGAGGCTTATAAGCAATTTCAAGAAGTATTTGAACGCATCGAAAAGGATTACGTACAAGTTCCAAATAAACAAAAAATGGTGGATGAAGCAATTAATGGTATGTTAAATTCGCTAGATCCACACTCAAGTTATTATACTGATGAAGATTTAGAAGATATTTTTACCTTTACAAAAGGTGAGTTTGGCGGGATTGGTGTTGAGATAATGTATGATAGCGGAGTAATTAAGATAATATCACCTATTGATGATTTACCTGCTTTCAAAGCTGGTCTTAAAGGAGGAGATTACATAGTAGGTGTCAATGATTCATTGGTTTCAACAATTGGTCCTAATAAAGCTATAAAGGAGATGCGTGGTGTACCTGGTACTAAAGTTAAATTATTGGTAATCAAGCAAGAGGAATCAAGACCACAAGAGATAGAGCTTACTCGTGAAATAGTAAAAATAAAACCAATAAAGGCGCATTTAGAAAAAAATAATATTGCATATATACGTATAACTACTTTTAATGAATCAACAATTTCTGAGTTAAAAGCAGCAGTAAAGAAGCTAAAAGATGAAAGTAAGGATGATATAAAAGGTGTAATTCTTGATTTACGCAATAATGCTGGAGGTATACTCGACCAGGCTATTGCTGTTAGCGATTATTTTATTGATTCCGGTGTAATTGTAACAACAAAAGGTAGAACTGCATCAAGTAATAGTGAAACTAGAGCAAATGAGTTTTCATTAAAAGCTCCCAAAGTACCTATGATAGTTTTAATAAATGGTAATTCTGCTTCTGCATCAGAAATAGTTGCTGGGGCTCTGCAGGATCATAAAAGAGCAATAATAGTTGGAACTAAGTCTTTTGGTAAAGGTTCAGTGCAGGCTTTAACACAAATTAATTCTAGAGCTGCCGTAAAACTAACTATATCTAAGTATTATACTCCTAGCGGTCGTTCTATTCAAGCAGAAGGAATTGAACCGGATATTATAATTGAGCCAGCAAAAGTTGAATATCCTGAGATAAAAAAAATAGATAAGCGCTTTTCTGAGAGTTCTTTAAAAAATTATTTAAAGAACGATAATGAAAAAGATAGCTTAATTAAAAATAAAGATAGTAAAAAAGAAACAGAACCTAAAAATAATAAATATGAAGATAAAGAATTATCTGAATTATACAAAAAAGATTATCAATTTGCTCGTGCTTATGATGTAATTACAGGGTTAATTATTAATCAAAAGATTAGAAATAAAGAATGATGTTAAGCAGAAAGATAAAAAATAAGATAAAAGAATTGGTGGTTATGTATCTTAAGTAAAATAAATATTGTTATATATCTTTAATGTTATTTCTGCTTCTACAGGAAGTTAGGGCAAAGCGTATTTTGGGCATAATTTTATTGGATTCACACTTCTGCAGGCATGATATAAAATAATACAAAAGTAAAATCGTTAGCTTTAATCTTTGCTACAATCCACAAAAAACATAACTACTAGTAGTTAGGTGATAATGAACCATAATAAATATATTGTAAGATTATCATTTATAATATTATTTCTTAATATTATAATCAATATGATGTTTTATCGTTATTTTATGATAAAAGAAATGATAGTAAAACAGGTAGCTTTAGAAAATACTAAAATTGTAGATCTTTACACTAGTAATATTTGGAATGCTCATCAGAATGTAATCAGTAAATTACATAAATTCGGTTATTTAAAGTTATTACAAGACCAAGAGTTTATTGATTTTGTAAAGATTACTGCTCAATGGTTTACTAATCTCAATATTAATATTTCTCTATACGACCTTAAAGGTAATAAATTCATCACTAGTAATATGTCAAATATGTATAGTGTAGAAAACTATAAAGATGATAGTTTGTTTGAGATAATTACTACAAAAATCGATAAATTTTTCTTAAAGTCCTTTACTTCGAAAACACCACTCCTAGATGCGTTTGAAGGTATTACAAGTCATCTATTATTACCAAAAGTAATAATAGAAAATGAAAGTGATTTAACAGAGGAAAAAGCTTCTTTTATCACTAGCTATATACCTATTATAGATAATAATTTAGATTTTCCTGTAGATGCAGTATTTGAAATTAATACTAATATCACTAACCAGTGGCAAAACATAATATCCCTTGAACAAAAAGTTTTTATAACTTTTATTATTATTTTTATAATATTTTGTACTATAATTATTAGCAATACTAATTATGCTAGACAAATTATTGAAGAACAGCTTGCAACAAATAGAAATTTAAAAGCTGAGATAGTAAAGATAGAAAAAACTAGCTCTTCAAATACAAAGTTTTTTACCAATATTAGTCATGAGTTACGTACGCCTCTTAATGCTATAATAGGTTTTTCAGAGATCCTTATGTCAGAAAAAGATGCAGAAAAAAGCAAAAATTATATTAAAGATATAAATGATGCCGGTAAACATTTACTTAGCATGATTAATGATATTTTAGATCTTTCTAAAGCTTTTGCTGATAAATTAAAAGTAGATAGTATAGATCTTGACTTAAATAAATTAATTAGTTCTTCGCTTATACTTATTAAAACTCGTGCTGATCAAGCCGGAGTAACTTTAATTAATAAATTACCGAAAAAGCATATTGTTATAAAAGCTGATCCAAAAAGACTAAAACAAGTATTTTTAAATCTTTTATCAAATGCTGTAAAATTTACAAATTCTGGAGGAAGTGTTACAATTACTATTGAAAAAGATGAATTAGCAAAATTAGTATATATAAAAGTTATAGATACAGGTATCGGTATTGAGGAAAAAGATATCCCTAAAACTTTATCAACATTTGGTCAAATTGATAGTGAGCTTAGTCGGAAATATGAGGGTACAGGGCTTGGTTTACCACTGACTAAAAAGTTGGTTGAACTTATGAACGGTAAATTTGATTTGCAAAGCAAAATAAATGAAGGTACGACCGTAACAATAACTTTTGCATATGATGGTAGTATTGAAATATAAAAAATAAAAACGCCAATCTTTATTCAAGTTGCTAATTATAAAATAATTAAAAACTCATGTTAAAAAATATATGGAATATTAAAAATTTTTCTGTATTATAAAGCACATATTATACTAATAAAAAATATATGAGATTAATTATTATATTTTTTACTGTTTTTTTACTTCCTTTACTAATATTAGGGGAAAGTGATTTTATAAAAGAGAAGCATTTACAATATGTAGCAAATGATGATTTTGAAAGTAGGCTAGATGAGCAGGAGCAGGAAATCAGAAGATTAATAGGTAAGATTGAAGTTTTACAGCATAAAATTGATATGTTAACGCAAAACTCAAACATTCTGCAGCAAGAAGAATATACTAAAGTTTCAGAAGATAATATTTCGGAAAGCCAAGACATTTTTGATATAGCTTTATTAAAAGATATGTTTGATACTGTTCCGCAAAAAACTACCACGATTAATAAGGACATGGCTCCGGATAAACAAGCTTATGATTTAGCTCTTGCTACTTATAAAGATAATAATCTTACTGAAGCAAAAGATAAATTTAAGAATTTCATCCAAAAATATCCTAATAGTGCACTAATTAGTAATGCTTATTTTTGGTATGGTGAATGCTTTTTTAAGCAAAAAAATTATAATCAGGCAGCAATTAACTATTTAAAAGGTTATAAAAAATCGCCAAAAGGAGCAAAATCTTCTGATGGGTTATTAAAGTTAACACTTTCGCTAGGTGAATTAAAAAAAACTCAAGAAGCATGTAATATGCTTGCTAAGTTTGATAAAGAGTTTCCTAATAATAGCACAGCTGCATCTAAGAAAATGGCTGAGGATGCCAAAATTAAGTTTGGCTGTAAAAATAAATAAAAATAATAAGCATGACTGATATTTTAGATGAAGTACTGAATGATCAAAATGAAGAGAAAAGGTTAATTTTTTTTAAAAAGCTTTTACCTATAGTAATAATTATTTCTATAATAGCTATTACTATAATGGTTGTTATTAATAATAATAAAGATAAAGAAATTAAAAATAATCAAAAAAATGGAGATATTTTTGTTAAAGCTATTAGTTTAGAAACAACCAAAGGTAATAAAGCATTACCTTTTAATACTTTAGAGAATTTAGTTAACACTAGTGATACTAGAATAAAGGAAATTGCTGCATTAGAGCAAGTAGCTATAAAAATTTCAGAAAAAAAATATTCAGAGGCTAAAAATTTGCTCAGCAAAATTATTGAAAATAAAGAATATTCTGAAATTGCTACTTCTTATGCCCGTATTTCATGGTGTGCCATTGTCATTGATGATCAAGACCTAGATGTTCAAGATAGAGAAAGATTAACAAAATATTTAAACTATTTTGGTGAGCAGACAAAACCTTTTTGGGCTACGGCAACTATTATAAAAGGTATTTGGGATATTAAGAATAATATGCATGCCCAAGCAGAGAAAAATCTAAGAAATTTATTAATTTCAAATCATGTATCAGATTTATTAAAAGATCAAGCTAAAGCATTGCTTGTAAATTTAAATAAATCTAATTTATAATATAAATTTAGGGTAAGTGCAAAGGACAAATATGACAAAAAAAATAGCAATTCTGTTATTACCATTCGTTTTAATTTCATGTAGTGAGCTTGGACCTAAAAGGATCAAAAGTATTGTTGAATTGACTTCTAAATTATCAATACAAACTAATGAGCCGATGTATTTAGATTCTAGTGCAAATATATATGCATTTAATCCAAATATGCTCAAAAATAAACAATATAGCTTTACTAAAAATAAAATAATTACTGAACCGGTTTTTGTAGATAATATAATTTATACATTAGATATTAGATCAAATATTTCAGCCTTTTCCATAGAGAAAAATAAGATTATTTGGTCTTATAATTTAAGTAGATACGAAAAAGATAATTATATAGGTGGCGGAGTTTTATATTATAACGGAAAGTTATACGTAACATATGGTTCAAGATTATTAGTAGTGCTAGATGCAAAATCAGGTTATGAAATAATTAGAAAAAAGCTTCCTGATATTATTAGAATTAAGCCTGTTATACTAAATAATAGTACTGTCTTAGTACAAACTATTAGTAATCAAACAATTGCTTTAAGTGCAGAAACTTTAAAAACTGTGTGGGAGCATGAAGGTCTTGCAGAGGTTTTATCATCTAGTTATTTTATGACGCCGATAGTACATCATGATAATGTAATAGTAGCTTATAATTCTGGACAAGTACTTGCCTTAAATATAAAAAACGGTGAGGTGAAATGGAGTTTTGAGTTTGCAAATCTTAGTGATCACATAGCTATACCCAATTTTGACGAATCAAGTATTTTATGTGCACCTGTTTATGATAATATGAATTTATATATAGCGACTGGTCTTGGTAAGCTTATTAAGCTCAATGCATCAACTGGTAGTATTATTTGGCAAGTAAATGCTGAGGATATTCAATCAATGTCCTTAATAGGTAATAGTCTATTCGTGACAAATAACGCAAGGCAAATTGCAGCATTTAATCTTGAAACAGGGCAAGTAAAATTTGTAGCTGATTTAAATAATAGTAAAGATCCCAAAAAATTTAAGGCTACTACTTTCCTAACACCTTTTATTGGAGAAGATAATAATGGTAATCGAAGTTTAAATGTTATTTCTGTAAATGGTGTTTTATATAGTTTTGATATAGCTAATAATAGCAATGATCTAAGTATGGTGCCGCATATTGTCAAAATTATTAATAATATTCGTTATTATGGCTTAAACATAAATAATTATCTATATTTTTCTACGGATAGAAAAATAATATTTGGAAATAAATCAGTTAAATAAATTGTGTAATGATTATATTTAACTTGACAGGTAGCAGGTACTAATGCTATTAAGTATACTTCTTAAGTCTTTAATTTTAAATTCTAATTAAAAAGATAATATTGTGAAAACTTACTCGGCAAGGCCATCAGAAATTAAAAAAAAATGGTGGGTTATAGATGCAAAAAATGTTGTACTTGGAAGGTTAGCTAGCAGGGTTGCTAGTATGCTACGCGGTAAGCATAAGCCTAGCTTTACTCCTAATTTAGATTGTGGTGATAATGTAATTATAATAAATGCAGAGCATATAAAATTAACAGGTAGGAAAGCTAATCCTAAAGACGGAAAGATATATTACAAACACACAGGATTTCCTGGTGGTATTAAAGATACTACTGCAGGTAAAATATTAAGAGGTAAGCATCCTGAGAGAGTTATTAAAATGGCTGTAAAAAGAATGATTACAAGAAATACTTTAGGTGCTAAGCAAATTAGTAATTTATATGTTTATGCACGAAGTGAACATCCACATGCAGCACAACAACCTGTAGTTTATGATTTTGTAAGTCAAAATCCCAAAAATAAAAGGTAGTTATTTATGACAAAGTTAAAAATTAAAACAGAAAAGTTAGGAAAATCATTAACTAAAGAAGTGTTAAATTCTGAAGGACTGGTAGTTAAAACTGCTAAAGCAAAAATCAATACTTTAGGTAAGTTTTATGCTACTGGTAAGAGAAAAAATGCTATAGCCCGAGTATGGCTTAAAGCAGGAAAAGGAAAAATAGTTGTTAATAAAAAGAATGTAGAACAATATTTTCCTTCTGAAACTTATGTTAAAACCATTTTACAACCTTTTGTTTTAACAAAAACTATTGATCAGTATGATGTAGTTTGTACTGTTAAAGGTGGAGGAATTTCAGGGCAAAAAGGTGCTGTCTTACATGGAATTTCTAAAGCACTTAATAAATCTACCCCAGATTTTCGTACTATTTTGCGTAAAGGTGGTCTTTTAACGCGTGATTCTAGAGTAGTAGAACGTAAGAAATATGGACAACGTAAAGCACGTAAGAAGACACAATTTTCTAAACGTTAAGATGAAACTTAGTAATTTATTCTAATCTGGTAGTTGCAAAGATGAAATGTTTGTGATGTAATAATTTTTGCATAAAATGTTGTAGTGTGAGTAGGTTCCATAATTGAATTACAGGTAATATCAAGGTTTTACAAGTTATACAACAGCACTCTACTTTTGTGGGGTGACATAGAATACTCCTTAAAAGTTACATAATAATATTAGTATTTGTGGCATTGCATGGTTTTAAGCTATTGTATAATTATAATTCTCATATGCATGAGTGTATTTAGATTAATTTCTTTGGGCGGGGTAGCTCAGTTGGTTAGAGCGACGGAATCATAATCCGTATGTCGTGGGTTCAAGTCCCTCCCTCGCTACCGTCTATTATTCTTTCCAAGTAATTTGCTTCAAGCCATCTAGAATTTATTTGTATATCTCAAATAATAAATGAAGAATAGTTAAAAATGATGAGCCGAAAAAAGTATTTAAGGTTGATTATAGCAAGAATATGCTCATTAAGCAAAAAAAATGTATATCAGTAAATAGGAATATATCTACTTGGAAAAAAGAGATTACTAACTGCATTAGGACATCTTTATAAAAATATAAATTTTCTATTTTTAAAGAGCTATAGAAGTTTGCAAGCAAATAGGATAGCTGGTATCGCAAGCAAGAAGCTTATCATCTTGGTTTTACTATACTTGAGGGGCCACACAGTGTAGAGATATAAACTCATAAAATTAATATTTAATATTCTTAACAGAACGTAAAAATAGAAAATATACTTGTTTAATTAAAAAATTGGCAGCAAACGCTCTAATAAATAAGAGGTAAGAAAAAAGATTATAAATAAATTAGGTTTATATCAAAAGAATAATAAAAAATTAGAATCTATAACAAGTTACTGAATTAATAATTTAAATTCTTTTACTACAGCTTGATAGAGTTTCCGTTTGAAAGGAATTATAATAGATAAGAGCTCATCCAATGATGCCCATCGCCATTGATCAAACTCCGGATTAGATGTATTTATATTAATATCTTCGTTATTTCCAGTAAATCTAATTAGGAACCAGCGTTGTTTTTGCCCACGGAAATTACCATCCCACAATTTAGGTATTAAAAAGCTTGGTACATCATAACTGTACCAGCATTTGCTTTCAGCAATAATATATCCCTTATCGCTTCCTATTTCTTCTAGCATTTCACGCATTGCTGCAATACTTGGAGTTTCGCCTGGGACTATTCCTCCTTGTGGCATTTGCCATGCAGATATTTTTGTATCTATTCTTTTACCGACAAATATCTTATTATCAGCATTTAATATCATCATACCAACACCTGGTCTATATGGTAAATCAAGATGTTTTTTAGAAAAATCCTGCATTATGTTTTTACTTTTAAAATCAACATTGTTTTACAACTTTATTTTTACCGGTTGTTTTAGCCTCATACATAGCTTTGTCAGCACGTTCAATGAAAGACTCTATTGATTCTTCTTTTTTATATTCTGTAACTCCAATTGAAATAGTTTTTTTTAAAGGTTGGATTTGATCTTCAATGTGAAAATCCATACATTCTATTTTAATTCTAATTCTCTCTGCAGTTTCAATTGCTTTAGAAATATCTATATCGGTTAAGAGTATAGTAAACTCTTCACCACCAAATCTTGCTATTAAATCTGTTACTCTAAAGGAGTTTTTCAAAATACGAGCTACAGCTGTTAAAATTTTATCGCCTGCTTGATGACCGTAAGTATCATTTACATGTTTAAAATTATCGATATCACACATAAGTAAGTATAATTTAATACCTTCTTTATTAGCTTTTGAAATCATTTGTTTGATATGTATATCGAAATAGCGACGATTAAATAAACCAGTTAAGCCATCTTTAGCTGCTAAGTTAACACTTTGCTCAAGATCATTGCGTAAATTATCTTGATATTGCTTACGTCTTAATTGTGTTCTAATTCTAGCAAGTAATTCGCTTTCTTCTATAGGATAAACAAAATAATCGTTAATACCAAGCTCGATACCTTTTACAATAAGAGGCATTCCATCTTCATCAATTTGTAAAATTAGTACTACACCGCTTATTTCTGCTTTACCTCTTAGGATAACACTAATTCTTAAAGGATCTTCATTTTCGAGTGTACTACTGACAATTACTAGATCTGGTGGATATTTATTTATAATATCTAATTCTTCAGAACTATTAATCACCTTTACGCTTGAGGTGATCTTAAGCAACATTTGCTTTATGTTTTTAGCTTGTACTACATCATCATTAATTAGTAATATTTTTTTATCTTCAAAAGTGTCATGCATTTCAATATTTGTTCCGCCTAGTAATGCATTAGTGCTATTACGAAGCTTTAATTCATCAATTAAGCTTTTCATTCTAGATAGTGATTTAAGCCTTACAAAAAGGGCAGTATCGTTAATTGGCTTTGTTAAAAATTCATCAGCTCCTGCTTCAAGTCCTTTGACTCGGTCATCAATATCAGAAAGTGCAGTTACCATTACAACTGGTATATGCATAGTCTTAGGATCAGTTTTAATTGTTTTACATACTTCAAACCCATCCATTTCCGGCATCATAACATCAAGTAGTATAGTATCAATTTTTTCATTTTTAAGAATTGCTAATGCTTCTTTGCCGTTACTTGCAGTAAAAACTGTATAATATTCTTTTGAAAGTTTTGCTGTTAATAACTTAACATTTGTTTCTATATCATCTACTACTAATATTGTGGTCATAAGATTAAATTCTTGTTTTTAAAGGAAATAATTTGTATACTTGTGCTTTATTTAAAGTTTAAGACGTATAATATATGAAAATTTTAGCAAATTCAATTAGAACAGGTAATATATTGTTTTATAATAATGATTTATGGGTTGTAAATAAAACACCGGAGCATACACAGCCAGGGAAAGGTGGCGCTTATGTACAAGTAGAGATGAAAAATTTAAAAACCGGTATAAAACGCAATGAAAGATTTAGTTCTTCAGATAACCTAGAAAAGGCAGAACTTGAACAAAAAGATTATCAATTTCTATATTTTGAGGATAATAATTTGGTGTTAATGGATACTAAGAATTATGATCAGATAACTATTGATAAAGAAATTTTAGGAGAAAAGCTACCTTTTTTAACTGATAATATGTTAGTTAAAGTAGAATTTTACAATGAAACTCCTTTAAATATTGAGCTTCCTACAACTGTTATACTTGAAATTAATGAAACAGATCCGGTAATAAAAGGAGCAACTGCCACTGCTTCTTATAAGCCAGCAATTCTAACAAATGGTATTAAAGTTATGGTACCACAGTATTTAGTAGTCGGAGAAAAAATTGTTGTTAAAACAGATGATTCTACATATGTCGAAAGAGCAAGATAAGTTAATTATTAACATCAAAATCAAATGCAGCCTATAACTAACTTGTTAATTACTTCACTACGTAAATCTGTTAGATTTTTACATAGAGATTTTTTAGAACTTGAAATGATACAAAAAAATCCTATCAGAAATGAAGAGTTTTGTAGAAAATCTTATATAAAATTAAGAACCTTATTGCTCGATGAATTGCAGAAACATAGAGAATATTTATTTTTCCCTGAAGATCAATTTGATTTAAATAATAATTACGAAAGTATTTTTTTAGTTAATCCTATAGATAGTCCAAATAATTTTGCAAGAACCATACCTTTTTTTGCGATATCCGTGACTTATTTAAAGAGAAATCAAGGAGTTTTAACGTCTACTTCTACAGTAATATACTTTCCTGCTCTTAATGAAATTTATTATGCTGAAAAAGGTAAGGGAGCTTGGGTAGAAAAAAATAATTTAAACTATAATCATCAAGGATTAAGACTTAGAGTTTCTGATAATTCTAATTTAAAACACTATTTAGCAATTATTGAAGATTTAAATCATAATAATTTTCACGAGGTAAATAATATTAGATCTTTTGGCTCGCCTTGTTATGCAGTTACGCTTGTAGCTTCAGGTAAAGCAGATTTAATATGTTTATCATTATTAAATTTTACATTATATTATGCATTTGAACTTCTTATTCAGGAGGCAGGAGGTATAATTATAGATTCTAGAGATAAATTTATATGTTCAAATCGCTATATTGCTAAGCAACTTAAAAAATATTAAACAAGAAATTATTTTAGATTTGCTTTTTATTGTTAGAATATAATATTATTAATATAATTATTATTTATAAGGCTATGACATATTATAAAGAGTTCGAATTTGATTGTGATTTTGGAGGGCAAAGAGCTAAGTTTAAGTTTTATATAGGTACACCTCAGGAAGGGCACCATCCATTGCAATTTCAAGCAAAATGGTTAGCTGATGAAAGAGGCGGTACTATTCCTGATGAAGTTATGAAAGCAATAGGAGAGCTAAGTAGCCTTGCAAAAAAAAATGGTGTTCAACTTGCGGATTTATGTGTATATGCTCTTGGTTCTGCTCAAGAAGCTCAAGCTATGCCTCAGGAAGAGGATGAGAAGCAAGATAATAAATCACAGTAAGCATAGATATAATACTTTAAAATATAATGAGGAATTATAGAGATTAAAATGAAACAATATAACGATTTATTTAAAATTATTCACCGTGAAGGGTATATATTTATTGCTAGTTTTACTTTAGTAAGTTTTTTATTAGCATCATTTAACGAAAAACTTGGCTGTATTGGGTTTATTGTTACTGCCTGGTGTATTTATTTTTTTCGTAATCCAGATCGATATGTTCCTATAGATAATGATTTAGTAATAAGTCCTGCAGATGGAGTAATCCAGGAAATTAAGGAAGCATTTCCGCCGTCAGAGTTAGGGCTTAGTGATACAGAAATGATTAGAGTTAGTATTTTTCTAAATATTTTTAATGTGCATGTTAATAGAATTCCTGCAAACGGAAAAATTTTAGCACTCCACTATAATCCTGGAAAGTTTTTTAATGCTTCACTTGATAAAGCTAGTATTTATAATGAGCGTCAATCGGTGTTAATGGAAACTAATCAAGGAAAAAAAATTGTTTTTGTTCAAATAGCTGGATTAATAGCAAGGCGTATAGTTTGTGATTTAGAAGAAGGTAATGAAGTTAAAGCAGGTGAGCGGTATGGTATAATTCGTTTTGGCAGTAGGGTAGATATTTATCTACCGTTGAAAACAGCTTTATTAGTGAGTAAAGGACAGACTGCTATAGGTGGCGAAACTATCATTGCCGATTTTGGACGTAAAAAAGTGGCAGAATTTAAGTTTGCAAGGAAGTAGTTGTATGC
The DNA here is from genome assembly GCF_057543435.1 of Candidatus Rickettsia mendelii. Classification (NCBI taxonomy): domain Bacteria; kingdom Pseudomonadati; phylum Pseudomonadota; class Alphaproteobacteria; order Rickettsiales; family Rickettsiaceae; genus Rickettsia; species Candidatus Rickettsia mendelii. The sequence goes on from NZ_BTGX01000014.1 coordinate 53,528, forward strand.
CATTCTCACATCATATTGTGCAGATGGTAATGGTACTATGGCCTACAAGCTTGTATTGTATAGCTTTTGTGTTATTTCTGCGAAAGCATAAATTTAGTAGTGGTTATATAAAATTTATAATTTCTAAATTAAGATTATTGATTTAGGATTATTGCTTCTGTAAGAATAACATGGGAGTCATAAGGACAATGTTCTATTAAATATATATTATGAGTATTAAGATTGTTAAAAATTCATAAATCTATAATAACTAAGCCTGTACCAGTAATAAAATTAATTCCCAACTTTATTACGTTGCTTGGTCTCGTAACTGGTATGAGCTCCATAAAATTTGCTTTAGATAGCAGATGGGAGCTTGCCGTATACTGCATTATAGTAGCGGCAATTATTGATGGTATTGACGGTAGGATAGCAAGGATGCTAAATGCAACTAGCCCATTTGGTGCAGAGCTTGATTCATTATGTGATTTTGCTAATTTTGGTATAGCTCCTGCGTATTTGATATATTTATGGTCTTTCCAACAGTATGAGTATAAGGTATTTTCATCAGCAGTAATGCTATTATTTATAGTATGCATGGCACTCCGTCTTGCTCGCTTTAACGTTGGTATTTGTCAGCAAAAGCAAGATAAAAAACCAGAGTATTTTTTTACTGGTGTGCCTGCTCCTTGTGGGGCTTTAGTTGCTTTAACTCCAGTAATGATAGATTTTGAGATTAGTACTCTATTAAATATAAATATTCGTGCTCATACTCTAACAATTAACATATACTTGGCTATTATAGCTTTTCTACTTGCTAGTAGACTTCCTACAATCTCAACAAAAAATTTAAGTATTAAACCTGAATATTTATCATTAGCAATGATTTTATTCGCGATTGTTATTATAAATCTTATCATATATCCATGGTATTCGCTGCCATTAATTACGATTATATATGTTATTTCTATACCGTGTTGTTATTTTCTTAAACGCAAACTTAATGCCAATTAGTCATGCTAAGTGTATTACAACAAACTATTGAGAAATATAAACATCATCCATTTGCTAAATATATAATTATTGTAGTTACAATAATGTTTATTTATTGGGGATATAGGATATATGTTTGGGTAAATACGCAATCCACGGATAATGCATATATAGATGCAGATATTTCAAATGTTAGTGCTGAGGTTAGCGGTATTTTAACTAAATTGCTTGTTACTAATAATACTAGAGTTAATAAAGGTGATCTAATAGGTGAGATCGATGATAGAGATTATAAGGCAAAGCTTGCAGCACTCGAAGCATCTATTAATGGCTGTACAAAAAATATAGAAATTATAGATCAAAAAATCTTAATAGGACAAATTAGCTTAGAGCAAGCAACTGAAAAACTAGAACTTACTAAAACAAGCTTTGATATTATTTCAACAGATTTTACTAGGGTACAACAATTAAATAAGGCAAAATTTGCTAGTTCTAAAATATTAGATAATGCTAAAAATGCTTATCAAAAAGCAAAAACAGCTTATAAACAAGCACAATTAGATCTCAATATATCTAAACAAAATCTAGCTCTTTTAGAGCTAGAGAAATCTGCAGGAAAAGAAAAGCTTAAAGAACTAATGGAGAATAAAAAGATTATATTAAGAAGCTTACAAAGTACTAAACTCACTACTATGGTATCTGGCATACTCAGTAATAGTAGTTTAGAAGTTGGAAATTATATATTACCTGGAAGAACATTGTTCTCTGTAGTTCAAGATAATACTATGTATATTCAAGCTAATTTTAAGGAAACACAAATTAAGAAATTTAAGCCAGGTATGAAAGTAAAAATTGAATTTGATGCTTTGCCAAGAAAAGTAATTTACGGTAAAATTCGTAATATTGCTCCTGCTACAGGCTCTAAATTTAGCTTGATTCCGCCTGATAATGCTACTGGTAATTTTACTAAAATCATACAGCGTGTACCTGTTTTAATAGATTTTGAATATCCAGCTACCAATTTAGTTCCAGGCATGTCGGCGATCGTATCAATTAGAATAGATCAAAAGGTATAGCAATTATGCTATATTGTCAATGGTAGTGGTGCATTTACTTCTTTAGAATAGAATGCTTAAAATATGTTATCTTCACAATCAAAGAATATATTGTATTAAGGAATTGTGATGATTTGTTAATAGATAAATTATTAGATGTTGTTAATTATTCTACTAGAAGAGTCTTTCAAAAAAGTTATTACTAAATTTTTATTATCATGGTAATAAGGCAGAGACTAAATTATTAAAATATTTTTAATAATTTAAACAGCTAGTAGGTACCTCTAATATGCTATATGATTAGTAATATTTCAAACTGTATACATATTTGCAAAATAATAAGATTAGTATATCATATTTTTTATATAGGAAATAATTGGCTTACGTGGAGGTTAAAGATGCTTGATAAATATTATGCTAAGTTAGCAATACAAGGATTGCTCTCTAATTTACAAGCTATATAGACATCTTTTAACTTTTTATATACACAAATTATATTATTTATTTTTACTACTTTACTTGAGCTCTGATTTAGTTCTTTATTATAACTTTAGTACTAAATTTTGTAATTTTTTGAATTCTATACAAGTAATGTAATATTCTTTAAGTGTTTTATTTCTGATTATATTACAGCTCTTTGTACAACGATTTTACCTACCATATTAGAATATAATTTTGTTTTTATAGTACCTCTATCGATAATGCATGTAGCCCATTCTTAAATTCATTGACAAGTAAATTATTAATAGTACGGTGGTTTTCAATTAAGCTTTTACCTTGTAATAATTCTGCAGAAATCTTTATTTTAATATGACTTTCTATACCATCATAATGATTAACATGTTTATGACTTTCATCTATTATTTCATAAAAATGTGGTTTTAACACACTTAATTTTTTCTTTATCCTTTCTATACGACTCATATTTTTATTTTATTTATAGTAAAAATGTCTTAATATCCTTAAGTATATAATTTTATAATAAAAATGTTAATGTCAGAATTAATAATGTATTACAAAGATTTGCAAGATGAGATAGATAAGCTGAAAAAAGGTGTATGTTTAGCTTGTAGGTTAGTTAATTATGATGAAATTGAATTTATAGAACAAGATCAACACTTTATAATTAAAGATTTAGAGCAAATTATTGAAAATGTAAGTAAAGAGCTCAATTTTTTTTTGAAATTTAAAAAAATACAGAAAGATAGAATATTGTTTATCTTAAATACTACTGATTCTGATTTAATTAAAAATTTTGTTAGGAAATTATATTTATTTTCACAACTTTATATTAATGAACAGAAGCCAGCAGTTTATATGAATTGTTATATTGCTAGTATTAAATTTCCAAAAATAAGTAATAATGCTAGGCAAATTGAAAAAATACTAAATATGTTACTTTCACAGAATAATAATAATAATTATTATTGTGAATATAATCATGATGAACATGATTTAGAAAATATAAGAAAATTTAATCTTCAACTTAATTTGCTAAGACGTGCTTTAGCAAAAAAGACTATACGATTTGCTTATCAGCCTATAATAGATCGCAGTACCATGAAAATTCATTATTATGAATGTCTACTTCGTATTCCTGATGAAAGCGGCGTTTATATTTCAGTAGGTCCAATAATTCCTATTGCTGAAAATAAAGGATTGATTTTTATAATTGATCAGATCATTTTAGAAATGACTATTAATGAGCTTGCACAAAACCCTAATTTAACATTAGCTGTTAACATTTCAAATATAGGAACAACTGATGAAGCATTATGGGAAATAGCAGAAAATTTATTAAAAACTCATGATATTCAGGATCGTTTAATTATTGAAATTACAGAAACTTCTTTTAATGAGAATTATGATAAAATAACTTTATTTATTAATAAGCTACGTAAATACAGATGTAAATTTGCATTAGATGATTTTGGTTCAGGTTTTACTTCTTTTAAACAACTTCAAGGCTTACCTATTGATATCATTAAAATTGATGGTAAATATGTACGTAGTATTACAAGTAATGTGCAAAGCAGATATTTTATAGAAAGACTCATTAAAATTTCAGAAGATTTAGGTATTGAAACAGTAGCCGAATTTGTAGAAAATGGAGAAATAGCTAAATTTTTAATTGATCTAAAAGTTGGTGGGCTACAAGGAAATTTCTATTCCGGAGCAACATTTGATCGAATAGAAAAAATTTAGATTATATGTTATACTGTGCATTGATCAATGTTGTTGCATGTCAGAAAACATATTCAATGTCTTTTAATAACTTGACAATGGCTCTAAAAACCTATATGCAGAACTCAAATTTAAATAATTGATAACTAAGATGTTGTTACTTGAATTAAAAAAAGCTAATAAAACTTTAGAAACTATACATTTTATAGGTATCGGTGGTATTGGCATGAGTGGTATTGCCGAAATATTACATAATCTTGGCTATAAAGTACAAGGTTCTGATTTAGTAGAAAATTATAATACTAAAAGGCTAGAATCATACGGTATCAAAATATTTTTGGGGCATGCAGCACAAAACATTACTAATGTTTCATATGTTGTTATTTCATCAGCAATTAGTCCAAATAATCCTGAGATAAAGGAAGCTTTAGAGCGTAAAATACCAATTATTAGACGTGCGGAAATGCTAGCAGAGCTTATGAGATTGAAATGTTCAGTAGCAATTTCTGGGTCACACGGTAAAACTACTACTACTTCTTTAGTTGCTTGTTTATTTGAAGCGGCTGGTTTATGTCCTACAGTTATTAATGGTGGCATTATCAATAACAGATCAGCAAATGCATATCTTGGTTCAAGTGATTATTTAATTGCAGAAGCTGATGAATCTGATGAGACGTTTATCCATATACCTTCTACTATTGCAATAATCACTAATATTGATCCAGAACATTTAGATCATTATAAAGATTTTGAAACATTAATTAATGCATTTAGAACTTTTATTACTAATTTGCCATTTTATGGTTTTGCAGTTTGTTGTATTGATCATAAAATAGTTCGTAAGCTAGTAAATAGTATTACTGAGAGAAAAATTATTACTTATGGAATTGATTCAGATGATGCTCATATTAGGGCATTTAATATTAGTGCTGATATTGCATCTTCTACTTTTGATATAAAAATTAGTTTGCCGAATGTAAATGGTGTAACGATCATCGAAAACATTACTATTCCAACTCCAGGAAGACATAATATTTTAAATAGCTTAGCTGCAATCACTGTTGGTATAGAATTAGATTTCGGTATTAAAGCTATCAAAAACGGTTTTAATAATTTTAAAGGCGTAAAGAGAAGATTTACTAAGGTAGCTGAATATAATCAAGCCTTAATTATTGATGATTATGCTCATCATCCTGAAGAAATCAAAGCCGTGCTTGCTACAGCTAAAGATATAGCAAATAAACAAAATGGTAAAGTAATTGCTATTTTTCAGCCTCATAGATATTCAAGAATACAGAATTTATTTGATGATTTTATGAGTTGTTTTAATGATGCTGATATACTTTATATTACTGATATATATGCTGCAGGAGAAAACCCTATAGATGGTATTACAGGACAAAGTTTAGTTAATAAAATTATTGAAAATAGGCATCATAACCAAGTAAATTTTTTAGCAGAGCTGCATAGTATTATAGAAGTTATAGTAAGCAAAGCATCTCCAGGTGATATGATAATTGTAATGGGGGCTGGCAATATTTCAACCTTTACTAATGAACTATCTAAAAAATTTGGTAATTTACTATGACTTTACCTATAGTAAAAGGCGAGTACAAAAAGGATTATAATTTAAAACATTTAACATGGTTTAAAGTAGGAGGTAATGCCGAAATTTTTTTTAAACCTTTTGATGTAGATGATCTAGTAAATTTCTTGAAACAAAATAAGCAAAGATTATCTATAACAATTCTTGGCGCAGGTTCTAATATTATTATTAGAGATGGTGGTATAGCAGGATGTGTTATAAAGCTTGGTCAAAATTTTAGTAATATTGATTTTAGCAATGGCAATCATTTGGTAGTTGGTAGTAGCTGTCTTAATTATAATTTAGTTAAATTTTGTCAAGTTAATGCTATTAGTGGTTTTGAATTTTTAGTAGGTATTCCAGGAACTATTGGCGGCGGTATTGCTATGAATGCTGGTGCTTATGGTTCTGAATTCAAGGATATTATAGTTAAAGTCGAAGCACTTGATTATTCAGGAAAGCTTTTAACATTCTCGAATGAAGACATCGGTTTTAAATATCGTGGTAATAATTTACCAAAAGATTTAATTATACTTAAAGGCATTTTTAAAGTTAATAAAGATGATAGCGAGAAGGTATTAGCCCGAATGAATCAAATAAATAGCACAAGATCACTTACACAGCCTATTAAAGAACGCACAGGCGGTAGTACTTTTGCAAATCCTGGTAAATTCAAAGCTTGGCAGCTTATTGAAAAAGCAGGACTTAGAGGTTATAGAATAGGTGATGCTGCTATCTCGCAGCTTCATTGTAATTTTATGATAAATCATGGAAAAGCTACTGCCAAGGATCTAGAAAATTTAGGTAATTTTGTTAGGCAAAAAGTACTTGAAGATAGTGGTATTAAATTAGAATGGGAAATAAAAAGAATAGGAAAGCATGCCTAATTATCAAACTTATTGGACACCAACTTCTAAAGTAAAAGCTTTAAATGATAGAGGTCAAAAACATATAGCACTAGTTGCAGGCGGAATGTCTGCTGAACGGGAAGTATCTTTGTTATCAGCTAATGGTGTTAGTAAGGCTTTAATAGAAGCAGGGTATAAAGTGACATTTATTGATATGGGAGCTGATATTGCAATTAAATTACAAGAAATAAAACCCGATATCGTTTTTAACTGCTTGCACGGTACATATGGTGAGGATGGTTGTTTGCCAGGGCTACTTAATATTATGCGAATTCCATACACTCACAGCGGAGTTTTAGCATCTAGCTTAGCATTAGATAAAATACAGTCTAGAAATTTGTTTTTAATAAATAATATTAATATGGCAGAAAGCATTGTTATAAATAGGAGTGATCATATTATAGTTGATCCTATGAAGCGGCCATATGTAATTAAGCCTCTTGCTCAAGGGTCAAGTATTGGAGTTGAAGTGATATTTAAAGAAGATGACTTTAACTTTGCTGATTATAATTTTCCTTATGGCGATCAGATAATAATAGAACGGTATATCATAGGGCGTGAATTACAAGTCGCAGTGTTAAATGGTAAGGCTCTTGGCGCACTCGAAATTAAGTTACTAAAAAATCGTTTTTATGATTATGAAGCTAAATATAATGAAGGATTTGCTAAGCATTTATGCCCTGCTCCATTGCTTTCTGATTTATATGATAAATTACTTATAGAGTCAGAGAAGATTTATAAAGCTATGAACTGCAAAGGTCCTGTTAGAGTAGAATTTATTTTAGAAACAGTAACAAATAGATTATTTGCATTAGAAATAAATACTCACCCAGGTATGACACCTTTATCGATAGTACCAGAAATCGCAGCTTATGCCGGGATAGATTTTACTAGCTTAATTGAAGAAATTTTAAAGACTTCAAGCTTTGACTCATGAGGAAAAAAATAAGCTCAAATAAAAAAAATAAGGTAAAAAAAACTAATAATATATCATTACGTAGAAAACTTACATTAATTTATACAAATACAGTATTACTATTTAAAATTGCTTTAGTTATTTTTTTATGTTTGTTTATCTTTACAAAATATTTTGCTTCGTTAAAAACTTACTTAACATATAATATATATCAAGCAACAACTAAACTTGGCTTTAGTCTTAGCAATGTTGTAATTGTTGGGCAACAAAATGTCGATGAAGCTAGTATATTAAAGGTTTTAAATGCAAATAAAGGTAGCCCTATTTTTGCTCTTAAATTAGATGAGATTAGGAATAATTTAAAAAAAAATAAGTGGATTAAGGAAGTATATATCGGTCGAAAATTGCCAAATACAATATATATAAAATTATTTGAGAGAGAACCTACTGCTATTTGGCAGATTAATAATAAACTTTTTTTAATTGATGAAGAAGGTTATAAAATTAGTAAGAATATTCAGGCTTTTCCTCATTTATTACATGTAGTAGGAGAAGGAGCAAATATCTATGCTAGTAAATTAGTAAATGAATTACAAAAATATCCGGCATTGATGAATAAAACTCTAGCTGCTGTACGGTGTGGAGATAGAAGATGGGATTTAAATCTTAAAGGTGGTATAAACATTAAGTTACCTGAAAAGAATTCTGAAAAGGCATTTAAATATATAGATGCTTTGAATAAAGCTAACAAATTATTTAACCAAAATTATAAGGTTTTAGATTTGAGAGATAGAAGTAAATATTATATTAAAAAATATTAGACTTCTTTAGAAACTCTCTTTCTAGAGGCAATTTGTATATTGATCTGGTGCTTGAATCATCACGTACTTGTGTAAGTCTGTGGATCAAGTTTTTGTGTTTCTTCCAAATTCCTCTTTATGCATGAGTTTAGAAAGCAATCTAATAATAATTAGAACTAAAAAATGAACGAGAAAATATCAAATTTTGTTGCACTTGATTTTGGCAGTAGTAAGATTGCTGTAATTGCTGCCTATATTAGTAAAAAGGGTGAAATTAAAGTAGCAGGCCAAAATTTACATCATTCTAAAGGTATTAAATCAGGTGTTATATTAGATCTAAAAAATGCTGAAAGCAGTATTGTATCAGCAATTTATGCACTTGAAAAAGATTGCGGTAAAAATATAAAAAAAGTTATATTATCGTTATCAGGTGCTGGTACTAAATCTTATTACATAAATTATACTATTAAAGTTAGCGGACAAACAGTAACGGAGCAAGACATTAAAAAGTTGCTACAAAAAGCATTACTAGAGTTTAAAGTTAAAAGTCAAGAAATTATTCATTATTTTCCTCTTGAATTTACTCTTGATAATCATTCAGTCGAAAATCCTATAGGTATGTATGGTAGAGAGCTTAGTTGTGAATTACATGTTATTGCAGCTAGTTCAAATATGTTATCAAATATTGTACAATGCTTTGCCAAATGTCATGTTGAAGTTACAAATATTACGCTAGCAATTTATGCCTCTGCTATAGCTTGTCTTACAAATGATGAAAAGAATCTAGGATCACTTATTATAGATATAGGTGATAAAACTACTTCTCTTGGTATATTTTTTGCTGGTAAATTAATATATACAGGATACCTAACTATAGGTAGTTTTCATATTAGCGCTGATATTGCTAAAGTTTTTGGTATCGATCTTGCTACAGCTGAAAAATTAAAGATTTTATATGGTAATGCAATTTTATCTTCATTTGATAAAGACAGTATTATAAATATTGATGATTTTCAAGTTGATACTCATTATAATTTAAATATATCGGTAACAATTTATAAGCTAGCTGAAGTAATAAGAGCACGAGCTGAAGAAATATTATTAATGGTAAAATCTGAATATGATAAAGCAACAAAGGGGCAATTCGAAGTTTTTAGAGTTATAATTACTGGCGGTGGGTCGATGCTGAGAGGAGTTAAAGAACTTTCGAGTAGAATTTTTGAAAAGCAGAGTAGAATTGGTAAACCTGAGATTATTGATGGTTTTACAGAGGATTATAATCCATCTATGTATTCAGCAACTATAGGGATGCTAAAAATTCATGCACTAAAACAGCAAAAAGAATTTGCTCATATTAAATTAGATGAAAATAGTAGTTTGGTTAAAAAGGTTTTTGACTGGCTGAAAGAAAATATTTGAAGATCAATAATTGATTTAGCAGTCTATTATAAGTAAATAATCGGTATTATTCTACGTCTTAATATAACCTTGTTAGTGTGCTGCTATTCTATGTTATTAATACTTTTGCTGAAATTAAGAACCATGTGAGCAATGTCAATATTATTCATCAAGTGGAATAAAATCAGGGAGTAGCTTCTGCTCCTATTACAGCTATAGTATCATATTCCAAGTTACTCACTTCAATAGATTCACTTAATTCAGACTGAATAATATTTGAAGTAATATTAAATTTTTAGCCATGTAATAACCTATTGAACTAGTTCAACATTATACTTTTGTGCTATTATCTTATAGCAATACTTGTGATTTTCAGATTTAATATTAATATTTTCATGTAACTTTGGTAAAAGTTCTAAATTATCTTCTTTTAATGTAAGGAAAATTTTTGTAATTGGGATTTATATTGATTCATTTATCAACGTACTTCTATTTTCCCCTAATTACATAGTTTAAAGCTACCACCAAATTACCATGAAATTTACTATATACTAATTAATAATTCTGAATTTCTTCTTTTCAAAGCTAATTTTAGTTTTTTATAAGTTATTTCTCTTTATTATTAGTATTATTTAAAATATTGATAATATATAATTTAATTACTTTTATTGCTATCAAATCATTAATTTTTATCTGATGCAATAAGAATGGTACATTTTCTACTGTAAAACCAATTAAACTTTTTGAGTGTTTCTATTACACATATGATCATATAGTATTTTTAGCTGGAACGTAAGTATATAGCCTTCAACATTCTGGAATGTAGACATATTACTTGTAGTATTTTTTACTATTTTTGAAAGAATATTATATACAAGTTTTTCAGAAAGATTAGGCGTATTATTTTTTTGAAATAAGTTTAATTATAAAGGTAAATTTTCATAGAAATGTTCATTTTTATAAGTATATGTCAATATTTGAGGATGATAAAAAGATACAAGACATTCTTTTATGTCATCTTCTTTATAAAGAAGAGCTAAAGTTTCTTGATTTGACAAGTTTTATATGTTCCATTCTTGAAGAATTATTTTTTTATATTTCGTTATATTAAATCAATTCCTAGAATTTTAAGGATAGTGACAAGTAAAATATTGAAATAAGAAAAAAATGCAAATTAAGATATTTTTAATTATTTATTTTCCCTACTTAAACTTCATTAAGTATATAATCTATAGTACACAAAAATTTTACTTTTGCAACAAAATAGGTTATTTAAAAATACTAATGTATTTTAGTAAAATATGGTACTGCAAATAACATTATTGAGACTCCTTTATGTAGTTCTAGCTAAAAGTAGGAATCCAATAAAGGCTATGAAAAGCAAATTTTGTATTATAACCTATTTTTTCTAGATTCAAGCTTTTAGCTAAAATGGAATAAAAGCTATGCAATAAAATTATTAGTTTGATAAAAGTATTTAAAATTATAATTTATATTAGTAGTTTTATGTTTAGAATATGTTAATATATTTCCTTAAACTTTAAAGCTTCATCTCTGACTTGCTTCTTCATTTTGTATTAATTCATAATAATAATGAACTATTTTATATAACATTTGAGGAAATTATGACACTATAAACTTCAGCATCTGTATTTATCACACCTGAATAATTTTCAGTTTTATTAGTTTTTAGTGTAAAACATATTTTTAGAGGTAAGTGTGATATATTATAGGAGGGAGACGCCAGAAATCATTATTTGGCTTTGTAAGTTAATATGGTAGTTATACACTACAAAAGCATTTTATAATACTTTTCAAAATCACAAAGATAAGAATCCAATAACTAAACTAAGCAGATTATGCCTATTATTAACCATATTTTGATAAGATAATTATTTATCCTGAACATAAGTTTTTAAAAATAATATTACGTCAGCTATGTCTTGTGATTGTGATAAACCAGCAAAAGACATTTTAGTACCTGGAACGTAGTTACTTGGTTTATGTAAAAAAGCAAATAAGCTTTCATCATCCCACACTCCACCAAGACTTAACAGAGCAGGGGAATATTTGTAATCTGCTATACTCGCTTTAGGACGATTTGCCACGTCCCAAAGGTGTGGCCCTATTTTGTTTAGGCTATCTTTGCCAAGTGAATGACACATTAAACATTTTTTGGCTATCTGTTGCCCATTATCAGCGTTAGCACTTTTCATTAATTCTCGTATATTTACTGATGCTTGGGATGTTTCTATATTATTTTGAGCTGCTTCTTGAATTGTAATGCTATAACCTCGATTCAGAGTTTGTAAATTAGGTTTGTATAGTATATTGGCAATGAATCTAACCATCACCGCAATGAAAGCAGCAAGTAAAATAGCTGCAACAATTTTATTTAATTTTTTTTCGAACATTTATTTTTATTTCCTTTTAATTAGACTTATATTACAATTCAAATTGTAATATAAGTCTAATTAAATAAATGAACAAAAAAAATTATAAAAATCTTATTCCTTGAAAAGAAAAATAAATGTCTGATTCAAAAAAATTAAGTATTGGAGAAATCTTTGCTAAGTTAAAAACTCACTGGACTAACTTTAGAGAGAGCAAAATCGGTAAAATATTATTTAGTAACAGCTTAAGCTATGCAGTTTCTTTAGCTTCTATAGTAATTGCAGTTTCTGGGCTTTTTACTCCTATATCGCCTGTAATTATAAGTGTAGCCATTATTTCTGCACTCAATTTAGGAATTAAAGCTATAAACGAAACTTTGAAAGTACGTAATTTGCGTAAACTTCATAAAGAGAATAATTTATTAGTACATAATAGGAATGCTAAGAGTCAACAAGATTATATATTATTGTTAGAACCAAATTTAAGTAATTTTTTAAAAAATGAATTATATACAGCACCGACAGAAAGTAAAGATTATACTAAAGATAAGTATCAGTTAAATATAAATAAATTGAAAAGTACTGGACAAATATTAGGCAATAACTTAGGTAGTGCAACGAATATGGTTGCTTCTATTATTAAAGGTGCTAGTGGTAATGTGATTGAGATTTTGAAAGCTACAGGTTACGGTGTATTAACTGCAACCTCGTTAATTGTCGATGGCCTTACTGAAAAAGAAAAAATAGGAATTAAAACACTATTTAAATTAAATATAAATGAAGAATATAAGAAAAAAGATACTCCAAGATATAAAAATTTAGAACAGTTAGAGGATTATACTAAGAAGCAGATTATACAAACACAGGTTTTAAAAAAATTAATAACAGATAAGAATTATTGGACTATGAAAGGTGAAGACAAACTACAAAAATTTAAAGAGATAAAGAATAATTTTAATATAGAAGTAAAGAAAAACGGATTTGAGACTTTCCTTAAGGAAAATAAAATAATGTTAGATGATAAAATACTGGGTAGTAAAAAAGAAAGCTATGTTGATGATGTTAAAAGAATAATGAACCCGTTTTATGAGCATCCAAGTCCAAGTCAAACTACGGAATATAGCCTGCTTGCACGTGCTATGATGAGTAAAAAACGGCAATCTTTGAGAAGGTAAAATATAGTTATATTTTATTATAGCTCATTAGCAGTAACAAATTTATAAGATGTAGCATCACTAAATATTTTATGTAGTAATTCATTATTAAGAGTATGACTGGTTTTGTAACCGTTAATTGTACTCACAATATTAGTACCAATATTATATAAATCACCTAATAAATCTAATAACTTATGGCGAACAAACTCATCTTTATAACGCAAGCCATTAGGATTTAAGACTTTATCTTGATCATCTATTCCTATAGCATTCTCAAATGAAGCACCTTGTGCAAGCCCTTTGCTTTTTAAATAATTAACATCTTTTATAAAACCAAAAGTCCGAGCATCAGCAATATTTTTAGTAAAAAATTCTTGGCTTGGAAAATTTGAAAAGATTAGATTTTGTTTACCTATAGCTTTACTACTAAAATCAATAGTTAAATCTACTGTCATGTAATCAGAAGGTACACAAAATAATTCGCAATCTTTATGTGATACTTTTATTTCTTTTAAAATTTTTAGATATTTTTTAGGAGCATTCTGTAGCTTTCTACCCGCGCATTCAATCATAAATACAAAAGGTTTGCTACTACCATCCATTATTGGAACTTCAGGACCATCAATTTTAATAATTGCATTATCAATTCCACACCCCCAAAGTGCTGCCATTAAATGTTCAATTGTTGAAACTTGCACTTTATAACTATTACTTATAGTAGTACATAATACAGTATCGGAAACATTTAAATAACTAGCTTCAATATAATTCATTTCAGATGATATATCAGTTCTTATGAATATAATTCCAGTATTTGCTTTTGCAGGCTCTAATGTTAACTGCATACGCTTTCCTGAGTGAACACCTATTCCGTAACAACTCACTGGTTTTAATAATGTGCTTTGCTGCATTTTGGACATTAAATAAAAAATTTATCCAAATTCTATTATTTAGTATTGGTTTATACAAGTTATATTATATTACAAAATATTACATATATTTGTTTAATTTAAAAAATTAGTGATGCTCCTTCTCGCTTTTGATTATCATGTTTATACCTATGTTGTGGTCAAAAATTCAGAGAGCTTGCTTTTTTTTAAATTAAGCTTTCTCTATATTATTCATTTATCAGAAATATATGTGGAGTGATAGTTAGAATCTATACAATTTATACTTAATGAAATACCAAAAATGATAAACTACAAAATTACCAACTACAGCAAAAACAGAAAATAAGAAATCACTGCCGTCAATAGTGCCATAAGGCACATGAGATGATAAAGCGCCAGCATATATACCGATGCTACACATTGAAAAATATGAAAATAAAGCAGTTCGTAATTCATAGCCCCTAAATTTATCAATCAGTATTAAAATATTGCAAATAAAAATTGAACCTAAACAACTACCAATTAGTGTAATATATAATATATTAAGGTTTTTATTAGTGCCATATTGTGGCAGTAAAATAAAACATATGAGTAAAGTTATAGTTAATAATAAATTGGCTAAATATTTGTTTACGTTATTTAATATGTAGGACATAGGAATTATAGAGAAACATATTGCTAGGAAAATATATTTAAGTATTAATCCTAAGTTAATTAATGCTAATTCTTTCTTTAATGCAAAAGCTTCATAGTACCATAATATATCTAGAGTAACATAAGAAACTACAAATCCTGTCAATAATTGTAATTCGGCATTTTTTATTAAAGATGAAAATTTTGAATTTAAGTTTAATTTATAGGATGAAAATTTTGAATTTAAGTTTAATTTATAGAGAGTAGAATTATAATGTAGAAATTCAGTTAGTATGTTAATACAGTATAACAAAGCACAAATAATTACAGTATTATTTGTCTGTTGTATGAATGGACCTAGTAAATCTACTGTTAAATTTCCACCTGCCCATAGTAATATTACACAAGCTAAGACAAAATGTTTTTTTTCTTTAGCACTTTCAATAATGTATAGTGTTGTAGATGTGAAATATGCAAATATTCCAAAATTAATTAAAATAAAATTAATTTTAATCAAGATGTCATTACTTAATATAATTAAGTTTATTGTACAAATAATTAATAATGCTAAGCTAATTAGAATAATTTTTTTATTACTTAATTTATTAATTAATTGTGTTAAAGCAAAGCTTGCAATTATTGGTCCTATCAACTTAGTTTGATTTATATGATTAATTTGCTCCCCGCTTAAACCTTTATTTTTTAATAAAAAAATTTTAAAGTTATAAAAATTTATAGAGTTAATACAGGAAAAAATAAATATTCCTAAAAGTGAGAAAAAAATAGTTTTATAATCGTTTTTTAAAGTCATAAATAAGTGTTTGCTAAACATAAATACATGGTATATAACTCATAATTAAATGATTAAGATTAAAAATATCTTAGTATAAATATTTATTTTTAATAATTAAAGAAATTTGTAATTCCATTATTTTAAAGTATATATGGATAATTATTAGGAAAGACTTTACTTTAATAAGTATCATAAAGTGTTTACATAACTGCAAGTTAAATTTAAATTATCAGCTTTTAATTAAGTATGATAGCCTTATTTATAATTTGTATATTATAATTTAATTTTTTCTAAAATTAAATTAATTAAATATGATGTGAAAATATTTTAATGTAAGAAAAATAATAATATATTTTTTAGTATTTTAAAAGAAATACTATTTGAAATTTACTTAACAGGATTTAAACTTTTAAAATAAGTACAAAACTGTCACGAGCTTCATTTTTGCTTTTTAATTATGGGTAAGATAAATTAATACAAGGCAAGTAATGGTTTTTCTTATAAAATACAAGCATTATATTGATTATTTATTCTTCGAATTAGTGAGCGAGATAAATGAGTAAAAAGATTATAATTGATGCTAATTTCCCAAGTGAAACAAGGGTGGTTTTATTAGGACAAAGCAGCAATATAGAGGATATTGAGTTTCAAACAACCACAAAACAACAGAATAAAGGTAATATTTATCTAGCAAAAGTAACAAGGATAGAACCATCTTTGCAAGCTGTTTTTATAGAGTATGGAATGGATAAAAGTGGATTTTTACCATTTAGTGAAATTCATACTAACTATTATAATTTACCTGCATCTGAAAAAAATTTTCCAATTAATGCATTTCCTGAAATCACTCTTTCAAATATTACAGTTGAGGATAATGAGGAGATGCCAGCTGTTGCCTATGATTCTTTAGTTGATAGTGAGGAGATTGACCTAAAAACCATAGAAGATTTGGTAGAGAGTAAATTTCAATCAGAACTTAATTTAGAAGCAGCTGATGATATTGAAATTATTCAAAATAGCAAAGACGAAAATGTTCTGCAATATAAACAGTATAAAGTGCAAGAAGTAATAAGAAAAAACCAAATATTATTGGTACAAGTTACTAAGGAAGAACGAGGAAATAAATGTGCTACTTTTACTACTTATGTATCTCTAGCTGGTAAATATTGTGTTTTAATGCCTAACAAAGGTTTGCAAAATGGTATATCGCGTAAAATATCAAATGGAGAAGAAAGAAAAAGACTTAAGAATATTTTAAATAAAATAGTAAATGGTGATAAAAGTACTTACAGTGTAATTGTTAGAACTGCAGGTAGAGGAAGCCGTACCTTAGATTTGAAGAAAGATTATAATTATTTAGCAAGATTATGGAATAAAATTCGTAAAAATACTATTAAGTTTCCGGCTCCATGTTTTATCCATGAAGAAGATGGTATAATACGTAAAACTATACGTGATATGTGTGATCATAATGTTAAAGAAATAGTGATTCAAGGGCATGAAGCCTATGAAGATGCTTCAAAATTTATGCAAGATTTATTACCTTCAGATCTTTCAAAACTTAAAGAACATAAAAATAAAACGCCTATATTTACTAAGTTTCAAGTTGAAGAGCAATTAGTTAAATTATATCAGCCTATCGTAACATTACCTTCAGGAGGATATATTGTTATTAATCCTACTGAGGCTCTTATTTCAATTGATGTAAATTCCGGTAAATCAACTTCTGAAAAAAATATTGAAGAAACAGCGTTAAAAACTAACTTGGAAGCAGCAAAAGAGGTAGCAAGACAAGTGAAACTCAGAGATCTATCTGGTTTGATAGTTGTTGATTTTATAGACATGAATGAAGTAAAGAATCGTAAAATTATTGAACGATCTTTTAAAGAGTTTTTAAGTCGTGACCGCGCTCGTATACAAACTGGTAACATTAGTCAGTTTGGGTTACTTGAATTTTCAAGGCAGAGATTACGCTCATCTTTCTTGGAAACTAATTCAACAATTTGTTCTCATTGTAGCGGTAAAGGTGTCATCAGAGCCAATGAATCTAATGCTATGTTAATTTTGCGTACTATTGAGAATGAAATTTTTGAAGAAAATATTGATATAATAAATGTTTTTACTAATATTTCTTCGGTAATTTATCTTCTTAATAATAAACGTTCAGAGATAAAATTTATTGAAGAAAAATATAATATAAAACTTAATTTTTATTCTGATCCTAATGCTACATCGGATAGTTATTCAATTGAGAAAGTAAAGTTATTGAAGAAAAATAACCATGATATTAATTATGTTAAACCAGTGATTCAAAATCATAGTACTGATTATACTGAAGAAGAACCAAAAAAAGAACAGTTACGCAAGAACAAACATAAGTGGAAAACGGTTAATAGCAATAATAATGTTAAACTTGAAGAAAATAATAAAAACCTAGAGATAAAGGTGCCAGTAGAGCACGATACGCCAAATATATATGTTACACATGAAGAATCACAGATTGTAAAAAGTAATGCGGTAACAGAAGAAGTATCAGCAAAAAAGACATCAAAGCGTAGATATCGTAATAGAAAGTTAAATTGTAAGCGTTCTTCTAATAATATTGTAGAAATAGAAAAGAGTGTTGAGTCTTAAAAAGGTTACTGTAATGTTGCTATGCTTAAGTCAGTATTGTTGCCTATCATATCACTCTTATGTCATGCCTATGAAAGCAAAAATCCAGCATAGGCAAGCTTAATATATTGTAAAACTTACAAAAAGTTTACTGTTAAATTTTACGCATGGAGTCTAGATTCTTCCTTTCGCTAAAATAATATCAATAGCAATGATATTTGAACACTAGTGTAGCAAGCCACAATTTAGACGAGAAGAATTTGCCAAAATTCAATATCCAAAACATAAATTTCACAACATAAGTGCAAAAAAGTTTAATTATGAGATCGCTTTTTATATGTTGTATTATATCGTAATTATGATCATTATAGGCGTTATAACAAGGATTACAGGTTCAGGTTTATCTTAGTGTCAAGCAACGGGTATTCTACACCGTTTGGTTAAGGTTTGGCAAGCAGAATTTGCTAAATATCAAGTATTTCCTGAATATAAGTTAGTTAATTATGGAATGATCTTATCACAATTTAAATTTATTTATTAGAGTTTATATATCATTTACTCGGTAGAGTTACTGCTTTAATATATGTCTTAACCTTTAATGTATTTTTATTTTAAAGGAATAATAAAAAAGCATAATGTCCTACGTTATATAATTGCTTTATTGTTATTTTGTGTACAAGGTTTTATAGAGTGGTACATGGAAAAGTAGTTTAGTGAATTATTCCTAATGCTAGCTATTTTTGTCTTGCTTTTCATTTAATTATTGCCTTAGTTATTTATCACATACTTTTCTATCAATTAATAAAAAGTCATTGTGATATTCTATTAATTACTTCACAAATAGATTTAAAACTATCTTTAATATTCTGTATTTTTGCTATTATTATAATATAATAGACAAATTTTTTTTAGGTGCTTTGGTACCAGGACTTAATGCATGGCTTACATATAATAGTTTTCTATGGATGGGTGGTATTTTTGTACCGATAGAAATAAGAGGTAATTTATTTTTCTTTAAAAATTGCTATGATCAGGTTTTTATTCAATGCATGCGTTGTTTAGGTGGCTATAGTGTGTTTGCTATTATTATAGCTTTAGGAATTTTTTGTTAAAAGCGTGGTATCTAAAATTAAATAAAGTAGCTTATTGTTTAATAATTATCTTGCTAATGCAAATATCTACTGGAATAGTTACTCTTTTATATGCTCTGCCTATAGTTATTGCTTTTATGCATCAGTTTTGTACTGTAGTTCTTTTATCAATAGTAATATGGTGCTATTTTAAAATAAAAAGTTCCTAGATTCTATTTAAAATATGATCATTAATGTAAATACTCCACTGCCTTCTAGATTAGATAAATATTTAAAACGTTTATATCCATTATTAACTCAAGGAGTAATAGAGAAAGCACTACGTCAGGAACAAATTACTGTTAATTCTTGTAAAGTTGAAGCAAGATTAAGGGTAGTAGATGGTGATAAAATCTTTATTAGGGATCAGTTTAATTTACCTGTTAAGCAAAATAGTAAGTTAGTTTTTACTGATGCTGAAATTAAATTATCTGAGAAGATTATTAAGGGTTATTTGATATATGAAGACGATAATTTAATAGCTATAAATAAACCTGCAGGGCTTGCTACTCAAGGTGGTAGTAAAATAAATGTATCTATTGATGCTGCATTAAAATATTTGAATTATAAGGGAGCTGATTTTAAGTTAGTACATAGGTTAGATAAAGAAACAAGTGGTTTGCTTTTAATTGCTAAAAATTATTTAAGTAGTGTAAAGCTTCATAATGCTTTTAAAGAAAAAATGGTTGTAAAAACATATCTTGCCATAACTTATGGAAAACCAATGCAAGATATAGGAGAAATTAGAAGCAATATAGAAAAAAGTAAGGGTAGTACACCTAAAATTACAGATATTAACAATGAAAATGGCAAACTTGCCATTACTTATTATAAGTTACTTAAATCACTTAACAATAATTTATTTTTAATTGAATTTACCCCGGTTACAGGTAGAATGCATCAACTAAGGTTGCACGCTAAATTATTAGGTTGTCCAATACTTGGTGATAATAAATATGGCCATAAAGAAATAATGTCATATAGTAAATACATGTTCTTACATGCTAACAACATATATTTATCTAAAGAAGTTTTTAGTAAAAAAATTAATTTAGAAGCAAAGTTACCGTTTTATTTTACTGATAAGTTTAAGGAGTATTAAAATTATGATTTGTAGATATTTTTTATTGTTTGTTTTTTTGATCACTAATTGTGTTAATTGTTTTGCAGATATTCAGCAAAGGATTAATGAGGCAGAAAAAGAATACCTAAGTAATAGATTTTTAAATGCCGTTTTTATGTTTGCCGATAGCAATAAACTGTTATTAACTGGTGCTAAAGGAATTTTTGCTTTAAACGGTGATCAATTAAAAGCAAATGAAATGATGCCTATTGCTTCTGCTACAAAGTCTTTTACTGCGGCAGGGATTTTAAGATTACAAGAACAAGAATTATTAAATATTAACGATAAAATTTACAAATATCTTAATTTAGAAATGTGGGGAGGACAGGTACCAGATTGGGCATATAAGGTATCTATTCATAATTTATTAACGCATAGTAGCGGTATTGCTGAATATTTTAGTTTTGTAAACCTTGATTTGAATATGTCTAAGCAGGATATTAACAAAAAAATATTACAATTTGTTGCTTCTAAGCCTTTGGAAATACCTATAGGTAAAAAGTTTAAATATAGTAATACTAATTTTGTTATACTTGGTATGATTATCGAAAAAGTAGCTAAGAAAGATTTAGCAAGCTTTTTTTATGATGAATTTTTTAAACCTCTTAATATGAAATCTACTAGTTTTGCTTCATATAGTGAAGCTGCTAGAATTCAGAAAAATATAGTGAGTTCTAATTATCCTGTAAGGTATTTTTTGACGCCGAATAACAGCAATAAACCTATATTTACTCCTGTAACTGTTGATTTTTTAGCAGTTCCTTGTGCAGATGGCGGTATAATATCAACTCCTGCTGACCTTGTTAAATGGTATAGAGCATTAAATGAAGGAAAAGTTTTGTCTAAAAAATCATATAAATTTATGACAACTAAATATTTCTTAGCAAAGAAGATAGATGGACGTAAAACTTATACAGGATATGGTATTTTTCTTACCGATCTTGATTCTAAACATTTAATGGTGCATTGTGTAGGAAGAGCTTTAGGAATACAAAGTGCAGCAGGATATGTTTTGCCTAATAATCTATATTTTGCTATATTAAGTAATACTATGGTTAAGATTTCTGAAGAAGAAAAAGACAAAATTGATATAAAGAATCCTTTAAATCAGCTTGAAATAATTTATTTTAGAGATGCAATAATAAATGCAGCTATAAAAGATGATGAAATAGTAAGTAAAGATGTGAAATGAAGATAGTTACTTGGAATATTAATTCGCTACGCCTAAGGTTTAATTTATTAAAAAAGTTAGTGTATGAGTATCAACCTGATGTTATAGCATTGCAGGAAACAAAAGTAAGTGATTTTTTATTTCCTCTTGAAGTTATTAAAAATATGGGCTATGAACATGTAATATATTCAGGACAAAAGTCATATAATGGTGTTGCTATTATTTCTAAGTTTCCTTTAAAGAATATTTTTTCTTTGGAATTATATAATAGTGATAAAAGGCATATAGCAGCTATTATTAATGATATAGAAATACATAATTTTTATGTTCCTGCGGGCGGTGATGTACCAGATATAAATATAAATCTAAAATTTAAGCATAAGCTAGAATATATAAGGCTAATACATGAATGGTTAACTGCTAACCGAACTAAAAATGATAAGATTATCATTACTGGTGATTTAAATGTTGCTCCGTATGTACATGATGTGTGGTCAAGTACGCAGCTGAGAAATGTTGTTAGTCATACAGATATTGAACGCGCATTATTGATAGAATTACAGAATTCGTTAGGTTTTATTGATAGTGCTAGGCATTTTGTACCACTTAACAAAAAATTTTATACTTGGTGGAGTTATAGAAATATAGATTGGAAAAAATCTAATAGAGGTAGAAGATTAGATCATATTTGGATTAGTAATAATTTAAAAGATATGTTATTATCTATAAATTTACTATCAGAAGCACGTGATTGGTTGCCACCTTCAGATCATGTACCATATTTTGTAAATTTTAAATAAGTTTAAGGAGTTATTTAGTGATTGAACCAGGAAAATATAAACCGACAAAAGAAGAGTACATAAAAGCTTTTGAGAATATGTTATTACTACGACGTTTTGAAGAGAAATGCGGTCAGCAGTACAGTATGGGGAAAATAGGCGGTTTCTGTCATTTATATATAGGGCAAGAAGCAGTAATTTCTGCAGTAAATATGATTAAGCAGAAGGAAGATAGTACTATTACTAGCTATCGTGATCATGCTCATATTATTTTAGCAGGTACTGAGCCTAAATATGTCTTTGCTGAGCTTATGGGAAAAGCTACAGGTTGCTCAAAAGGTAAGGGTGGGTCAATGCATTTATTTGACGTACAAAATAAATTTTATGGTGGACATGGTATAGTGGGTGCACAGGTACCGATAGGTACAGGGCTTGCTTTTGCAGAAAAATATCTAGGCACAAATAATATTTGTTTTACCTTTTTAGGTGATGGTGCAGTTAATCAAGGACAAGTATATGAAGCCTTTAATATCGCTGCTTTATGGGGTTTGCCGGTACTTTATATTATCGAAAATAATGAATATTCTATGGGCACTTCCGTTGCTCGTTCTACTTTTATACGTGATCTTTATAGAAAAGGTGAATCATTTGGTATAAAAGGATTTCAGTTAAATGGTATGGATTTTGAAGAAGTTTATGATTATTCCAAGCAAGCTGCTGAATATGTTAGAAAAAATAGTTACCAGTTAATATTAGAGGTAAAAACTTATCGTTACCGTGGACATTCAATGTCTGATCCAGCCAAATATCGTAGCAAAGAAGAAGTTGAGCAATATAAAGAGCAAGATCCATTAGTAAGAATACGAAAAATAATATTAGATAATAATTATGCTGATGAAAAAAATCTAAAGGAAATAGAGCAATCGATTAAAGAAATTATTAAAGAAGCGGTAGAATTTTCAGAAAATTCACCACTACCGAATGAAGATGAGCTTTACACAAATGTGTATGTTTAATAGAAGGAATTTAGGTATATGGTTCTAGCAATGTCTACAATATCATTCTAGCTAGGGCAGAAATCTAGTAGAATTATACGAAAACTAATTTTTTGTATCTTTACTTAAAAATTTGTAATTTTAATAGCCTATTTATCCTGGCTTTGCACTCTAGCTCTTGACATGAGAGCTGTGATTATAAGGCAGTTCTCAAAGAAAAGAATTTAATTTAAACAGAAAGAAAAATGCAAATAACGGTACGTGAAGCATTACGTGATGCAATGCAAGAAGAAATGATACGTGATGAGAAAGTTTTCATTATGGGTGAAGAAGTGGCAGAATATCAAGGAGCCTATAAGGTCACTCAAGGATTGCTTGAGCAATTTGGTCCTAGAAGGGTAATTGATACGCCAATAACGGAATACGGTTTTGCTGGGCTTGCAGTCGGAGCAGCTTTTGCAGGGCTTCGTCCGATCGTAGAGTTTATGACCTTTAATTTTGCTATGCAAGCTATGGATCATATAGTTAACTCTGCTGCTAAAACACATTATATGTCTGGTGGACAAGTTAAATGTCCTATAGTATTTAGAGGACCAAATGGTGCAGCAAGTAGAGTAGCAGCACAGCATAGTCAGAATTATACAGCTTGCTATTCACATATTCCTGGTTTAAAAGTAGTAGCACCTTATAGCGCAGAAGATCATAAAGGATTGATGATTACGGCTATTAGAGATGATAATCCAGTGATTTTCTTAGAAAATGAGATTTTATATGGGCATAGTTTTGATATATCAGAAACAGTTTTGCCTATTCCTTTCGGTAAAGCAACGGTTTTAAAGGAAGGCTGGAGTGTCACTATAGTTACTTTTTCTATTCAAGTAAAACTTGTGCTAGATGCTGCAAATATTTTGCAAAATGATAATATTGATTGTGAAGTTATTGACCTGCGTACTATTAAACCGCTTGATGTAGAGACAATAATAGAATCTGTGAAGAAAACTAATCGTTTGGTTATAATTGAAGAAGGATGGTTTTTTGCTGGTGTCGGTGCAAGTATAGCAGCTATCGTTATGAAAGAGGCATTTGATTATTTAGATGCCCCAATAGAGATTGTAAGTGGTAAAGACGTACCTCTTCCATATGCTGTTAATTTAGAGAAACTAGCATTGCCTAGTGAGAGTAATGTAATAGATGCTATAAAAAAAGTTTGTTATTATAATATTTAAATATGCATATTCTTGATAAATTGAAAGTAGTATATAAACATTTGTTAACTAAAAGTTTGTTTTAGAAAAATAATAATAATCTTAGATTCTAAGAATAAATTTATTGCTGTGAGCTTAAAGCTGAACTTAGCAATGCTATATCTGAGGTACAATAATATATTCTTAATGATGTAACGTAGTATAGCTAAATTTACTTGTCTCAAGGTTACACTTACTTCGCAGTTCTTTTGCGGTCGTTAGGGTTAAGAAGTGCTTTACGTAAGCGTATAGACTTTGGTGTTATTTCAACTCTTTCATCATCCTCAATATAGCTAATTGCTTGCTCTAAAGTTAATAGCATTGGTGGCGTTAGTCTTATAGTTTCATCTTTACCAGCAGCTCTAACATTGCTTAGCTGTTTAGATTTTAGCGGATTTACCTCTAAATCATTGTCACGATTATGTTCACCAATTATCATACCTCTATATACTTTATCTCCAGGATTTATAAACATTTTTCCCCTATCTTCCAAATTCCATAGAGCATAAGCAACTGCTATGCCATCACAGTTTGAGATGAGAACACCATTACGTCTACCTTCAATAACTCCTTTATAATCAGTATATCCATAGAAAATACGGTTCATGATACCAGTGCCTCGAGTTTCAGTTAAAAATTGACTATGATAGCCAATTAATCCTCTAGAAGGTCCAAGAAATGTAACACGACTTTTACCGCTGCCAGAAGGACGCATATCAATCATTTCAGCCTTTCTAAGAGCTAGAGACTTGACAATTACTCCTACATAATCATCATCAACATCCACTTGTATTTCTTCCATAGGCTCTTGCTTATTACCGTTTTCATCAGTTTTAAATAATACTTCAGGTCTACTGATAGATAACTCAAATCCTTCACGACGCATAGTTTCAATTAAGATTCCAAGCTGTAGCTCTCCACGTCCTGCAACCTGAAAGGCGTTTTTTTCAGCAGATTCAGTAACTCTTAGGGCTACATTGCTCTCAAGCTCACGTATTAATCTATTACCTATTAAACTTGATGTGACTTTTGTACCTTCAGTGCCTGCTAGCGGTGAATCATTAACACTAAAAGTCATAGACAAAGTTGGTGGATCAATAGGCAATGATGGTACAGCTTTGGTTACTTCGGGGGCACATATTGTATCAGTAACATTAGCATTTTCTACTCCTGCCACTGCAATAATATCACCAGCTTCTGCTTCATCTATAGCTACTCGTTCTAAACCTCGGAACGCTAATATTTTAGTAATACGTCCGTTCTCAAGTACTTCATTTTCACGGTTTAATACCTTAACATTTTGATTAATTTTAATGATACCGCTTTGTATACGTCCGGTTAGAACCCTGCCAAAGAAAGGATTATATTCTCTAGTAGTAACAAGCATAGAAAATGGTGCTTTATCATCAGCTATAGGATTTGATACATGATTTACTATAAGCTTAAAAAGTGGTGATAAATCATCTGCTAAATTATCTAAAGGATTTACTCCTTCATCAAATGTTAAGGAAGCTCTGCCTGCTTTGCCTGAAGCATAAACAATCGGAAAGTCAAGTTGCTCATCATTTGCTTCTAACGCTATAAATAACTCAAATACTTCATCAACTACCTCTTTAACTCTTCTATCATCTCTATCAATTTTATTAATAATAACTATTGGTTTTAAACCAAGTTTTAAAGCTTTAGATAACACAAATTTCGTTTGTGGCATTGGTCCTTCTGAAGCGTCAACAAGTAGTACAACACCATCAACCATGTTAAGGATACGTTCTACCTCAGCACCAAAGTCAGCATGCCCTGGTGTATCTACTATGTTAATACGGATATCACTCCACATAAGAGCAGTGCATTTAGCAAATATTGTTATTCCTCGTTCACGTTCAAGATCATTAAAATCCATAGCACGCTCAGCAACTGCTTGATTAGCTCTAAATGTACCGCTTTGTTTAAGCATGTTATTAACAAGCGTAGTTTTTCCATGATCAACGTGGGCAATAATTGCTATATTACGAATATACTTCATCTTTAAAAATTCTCACAATTTACAATTATTTCATATAATATACATTTAAATATTAAAATAAATATTAAAAATTGAAATAAAGTTCTTGAAAAAGAAATAGAATTAACTATAAACTAAAAATATAAAAAGCTTTTACAACCTAAAATAATAAGAATTTAATGAACTATAGAATATGGCTTTTTATTTGCTTTTGACAAAACATATATTTAAATGGCATTCACATAATTATCTTGAAAAGAGATTATGAGGATTTATACATCATTCTATAAGTTGATATAAATTTGCCTCTGATGCTGAATATGATCAAGAAATATCTAGACTTACTAAAACACTCTTTGTTCATTTAATGAAAATATTTTGAATTATAACTTAAGATAGAAAAATGATAAAAGAATAGTTAATAATTTAAATAAAGAAAATTCTGTGGTTAGGAAATAAAATAGGTATAGTGTAGTTCAATAATAATTATCCTGATGCTATAAAATATACAATGGAACCATTACTAAAAGAAGATGTAATATTATAAAACCTTATAATAAGGAAACAATAAAATATTATACTAAACTACTGTCTATGATTTAAGAAGCAATAAGAAATACCTGGTAACTAATTAAAGAAAATATATTTTTTATTGATAATGATTCTAAGCACATCAAAGAGCAAACAGAGTGTACTACATTAAGGTATTTTAGTTAAAAACAAGTTTTTACAATAATTTAATTAAAGTGTATGGAATTAAAGTTGACTTAGGTCAACTGTTTACTTATGTAGCAAAGATGAGAATATATTTAAGCTAAGAGAAAGTTATAAAGATATTAAATTTGAGTCTCTTTCAGGAAGTGATTACTTGAAGATAGATGAATAGTATTGAAATTAAGATTTCAGGAAAAATCATAATCTTTAAATTTTTCATAGTAGACAAATTATATTATGTTATTTATTCTTAAAACCAATATAGTGTTGCTTTGTATGGTTTTTTATAATTGTGACTATCTTTTTATCATGGAGTCCATAGTCACGGTATAACACAGTCTTAGTATAGAACCACACAATAATGCTTTATTCGCAATGATGATTAAGTAGTTATAAATATAACTTATAGGATTGTAATGATATATCGTATATTATTTTTATGCATATTCATAATAAATTTCTCGGTGCTTGTAAAAGCGCAAGATATACCAATTAAAGAAGATAATTTCAAAGTTAGAATAGCAATTGTGGATGTGCAGTCTATTTTGGAAGGTTCAATTGCTGTTAAGGATTTACGTAATAAAATTGAAAAGCTTAACAAAAAGATTCATGAAGATATAGCTCAAAAAGAAGCAGAGCTTAAGCCTATGGAAGAAAAGTTAATAAATGAACGTTCTTCTTTAAGTGAAGTGGATTTTGAGCATAAAGTAAATGAGTTTAATGCAAACGTTAGTGAAGTTAAAAAAGAAATTCAAATTAAAAAAACAAAGCTTGAGCAAGCACATGCTGAAGCTATGAGTAAAATCCATGAAGCAACGATTACAATAATTAGTGATCTAGCTGAGAAATATAATCTTAATTTGGTAATTCCAAGTGCACAAATTTTATATGCAAAAAATAATTTGAATATAACTTCTGAAGTAACTTTTATGTTAAATGAAAAATTAAGAGAAGTAACTATTAACTATTAATAAGTATTGATTATGGCGAAATTTACACCGATTACAATTGCATATGGGGACGGTATAGGCCCTGAAATAATGGAAGTAGTGCTTTATATATTGCGCAAAGCTGAGGCTCGCATTCGCCTCGAGACTATTGAAGTAGGAGAAAAGCTCTATAAAAGGCATTATACTTCTGGTATAAGTGAAAAAAGCTGGGAGTCAATAGAGCGTACTGGAATTATACTGAAAGCGCCGATTACTACACCGCAAGGCGGAGGATATAAAAGTTTAAACGTAACGATTCGTAAAACATTGTCACTTTTTGCTAATATTCGTCCTTCTGTTTCTTTTTATCCTTTTACTAAGACACTACATCCAAATTTAAATCTAACTATTATACGTGAAAATGAAGAAGATTTATATGCAGGTATAGAATATCGCCAAACTCATAATATGTATGAGTCTGTTAAGTTAATAAGTTATACTGGATGTGAGAAAATTATTAGATTTGCTTTTGAATATGCAGTAAAAAATAATCGTAAAAAAGTCACTGCATTAAGCAAAGATAATATTATGAAATTTTCTGATGGGATTTTTCATAAAGTATTTGATAAGATTGCAAAAGAATATCCGCAGATTAATAATGAGCATTATATTATCGATATTGGTACAGCAATACTCGCTACTAAACCTGAATCATTTGATGTAGTAGTAACTTCTAACCTTTACGGTGATATTATTTCTGATGTAGCTGCTGCAATTTCCGGTTCTGTAGGTCTTGCTGGTTCTGCAAATATTGGACAGCATTATGCTATGTTTGAAGCAGTACATGGTAGTGCACTTGATATTGCAGGCATGGATATTGCAAATCCTTCAGGGCTTTTAAATGCAGCTATAATGATGCTTGTGCATATAGGGCAGGATGATATTGCTTCTCTAATCGAAAATGCATGGAAGAAAACTATAGAGGATGGGGTTCATACTGCTGATATATATAACGAGCAACATTCTAGCAAAAAAGTTGGTACAAAAGAATTCGCAGAAGAAGTAGTAAAAAGATTGGGGCAGCTACCTACAAAACTACCTAAAGCAGAATACCGATTAATTGTTCAGAAACAAGAAGATAATATAGATTATACTATTAATACTAAAGAGGTAAAAAAATTAGTCGGCGTAGATATATTTATAAATATGAATGTTTCTTCGGCTCATGATATAGCAGAAAAAATTCATAAGTGTAATATAGATAATTTAGAGTTAAAAATAATATCTTCAAAAGGGCTAAAATTATGGCCTCGTAGTACAAGATTTGAAACTATTTCTGACTATTGGTGTTGTCGTTTTATGGCTAAAGATGGAAAAGAAATAAAGCATTTAGATATCACTAAGTTGCTTGAAGTATTAAGTAAAACAAAGATTGATTTTATCAAAGTAGAAAATTTATTTGAATTTGATGGTATAGCAGGTTATAGCTTAGCACAAGGAGATTAGATTCTTGTTTGTATAGTTTGATTAGAGCTTTATTCTATGATTTTTATGTTACACTACAGGAATAACAATAATTCACTTTTTTGTTGTAAGCAACCAAGAATTAAAGGAATAAAATAATGATATTATATTATATCGGGATAGTATTAGTAGTTATTGGGCTGTTTGCTATATTTTCCGGTCTTATTGGGTTTTTTAGATTTCCTAATTTTTATACGAAACTACATTCAGCAAGCGTTATTGAAAGTTTTGGGGTGCCTGCTTGTTTAATAGGTTTTGCATGTCTTGAGTCAGATATTATGAATTGCTTTAAATTAATTTTAGCAGCTTTATTAATTTTCTTACTAAATCCAGTAGCAACGCATGCACTTGGTAAAGCATCGTTGCTTATGAAAATTAAAGCTTACAATAAGCATGATGATTAATTCTTTACTAAACATAAAAGTAGCTTTAAACTTTGACCTCAGCAATTATCTACTTCACTTAATTGCTTTTTTATTAATTATTATCTCGATAAAGATAGTTGTTACTAATGATTTATTAAATTCAGTGATTGCTAGTTCTGTCTTTAGTTTATTAATCGGTGTATCTTATCTTATTATGGATGCTCCGGATGTTGCAATGACTGAAGTAGCACTCAGCGCTTGCTTATCAACATGTGTATATTTAAATTTCTTACGAAAACTACCTTCTAATTTAAAAAATAATATACAAAGAACTAATATTATTTCTGCAATTTTAATATGTTTATTATTTGTAATAATTCTTACTTATATCGGATTAGAATTACCAGATTACGGTGATTATAATGCTCCTCTACAAATGTACTCAAGTAAATATTATATAGAGAATACAGAGAAAGATATCGGAGTAATGTCTCTTGTTGCTGCTATTCTTGCTAGTTACCGTGCTTATGATACTTTAGGTGAAACTAGCATAATTTTAATTGCTGGAATTTCGATATTGTTAATATTCTCATTAAGAAAATCTGATGATCTATTAAGTGAAAAAGTAAATCAAGTTGAATTTATACTAGCAAATTATCCGGTAATAAAATATATCACTATCTTTGTAGTACCTTACATAATTTTATATGGTATATATATTCAGATTAATGGTGAATCTTCACCAGGTGGAGGATTTCAAGCAGGTGTGATATTTGCTTCTGCACTTATTGCCTGTGATTTAATTTATGGCCACCATAAATTAAAACGCTATTTTCCAACTAATATGCTAATTTATATTGCTGTTTTAGGTGTAGCAATATACGCAATTATTGGAGCAATATCGCTATTTTTTAATGATAATTATTTAAATTATTATTCATTAACCAATTTTATTGGTGATAAATTAGCTGCTCAACATATCGCAATAGTCATAGTTGAAATAGGCATAGGTTTAACTATTTCAACTATTATGTATTTAATTTATAGCTTGTTTAATTATGAGTAGTTTGTTTTTATTGATTAAACATGAGTTTATAGTACAAAATCGTATTAATAATATGATTAAATATTTAGTAATATTTTTTTTGTTTTGCATGATTAGTACTATTTTAATTAATAGTGAAAGAGATATTAAAAAATTCGGTTTAATTTTTTCAGTAATTTGTTTATTAATTTCACTGATAAGTTTTTCTTCTATTATATTTAAATCGGATTTAGAGGATGGAACTTTGGAGTTATTATTATCAATTGTAAGTCATGAAAAAATTATATTAGCTAAATTTTTTGCTATATTTATCAGTAGTACTATAGGCATGACTTTAACCTTACCTATTATTTATATTTTTTTTAATCAAACTTTGACAGAAATAATATTTTTCTTTATTAGTGTATTGCTTATATTGATTTTATCAAGTAGCCTAGTAGTTTTATCAGGTAGTATTCAAAGCTATTTTAGAGCTAATGCTAATTTTATTGGTACATTTATTATGCCTTTATTAATACCGAGTATTATAATGACAGGTTTAGTACTACAAGATAATAATTTGCAATTAATTTTTATTATAATAGGAATTAATTTAGTATTTTTACCGATTTCATTTTTCTTAAGTTTATATTTGATTAGAAATATTTACAACATTATGTGATTATTTTCTTTATTTTTATTAAAGTGATAGTATAAAATAAGGTAATAAATTTTCTTGAGAATGGTATACTCTATCAACTTTAAAAATTGGCTATGTAGTTTTATAAGTTCTATAGTGCGAACTATTATTAATATACTCTCTATTCCTCGTCTTATAGCACGATTCCTCTTTTTGAAGTTGATCCACGTATATCTATTTTTTTTTACTCGGAGTACATTATGTGGCAAGCTTTAAGAAGATTAATAGCACTTAACCCTATGGGGGTTTTTTTATGGGGTCTTATTACAAAATGGTATTTAATTATATCTGTAGCATCATTAATTGTGTTATATTATGTAGTAAAAGGATTAGATAGAATAGGTTTTATAGATTATTTTACTAGGACTACGGTTGAGATATTGGATACAAGTAAAGCAATTGCTCAAAATTGTACTCCAAGACTCGGTCCTGACTGGAATGATTTAGTTAATTTTTGGAATTGTTTAGGTGATCCTGGGCAATATGAAGTTAGAGACGATGTAACAGGAGAACGAAAGTTACAGGAAAAGATAGAAGATCTTATTTTACTTCAACCAGGTAGTACTGTTCCTGAACCAGGTAATCCATATGATAACGGTAATAACTCAAGTTTACATTGAAGATCAGTTATTTTAAATTATGTCAGATACTGAATATTGTAAAAATAAGCAGACTACACGTCGTGATTTTATGGTTTTGACAGCTAATAGTATTGCAGCGGTTGGGGCTGCATGTACTATTTGGCCACTTGTTGATTCTTTAAACCCTTCGGCGGATATACTCGCTTTGTCATCAATTGAGGTAGATTTATCAAATATTGCAGTAGGACAAACAGTTACAGTTAAATGGCAAGGTAAACCAGTTTTTATTACTAACCGTACACCAGATAAAATAGCTGAGGCAAGAGCAGTAAAGATGTCAGAACTGAGAGATCCTGAAACAGATGAAGCACGTGTAAAGCCTGGACATGCTAATTGGCTTGTAACAATCGGTATTTGTACGCATCTAGGTTGTGTGCCACTTGCTAATCAAGGTGAATATAACGGGTGGTTTTGTCCATGTCATGGCTCACAATATGATTCGTCAGGTAGAGTTAGAAGAGGGCCAGCACCTTTAAATTTAGCTGTGCCGCTATATACTTTTATTAGTAATAAAAGAATTAGAATTGGGTAATTATTTATGAATAAAGATATTATCCCTAAAAAGGCTAATGCTATCATTGAATGGATAGATTATCGTCTTCCTATTTGTTCTTTCCTAAAGTATTTTAGTCATTATCAGACTCCTAAAAATCTTAATTATTTGTGGAATTTAGGCTCTATTGCTAGCATTGCATTAGTAATTCAGATAATCACTGGTGTAGTGTTGGCTATGCATTACACACCTCATGTTGACCATGCTTTTGATAGTGTTGAAAGAATAATGCGTAATGTTAATTATGGCTGGTTATTGCGTTATACTCATGCGGTTGGAACATCGATGTTTTTTATGGCTGTTTATTTGCATATAATAAGGGGCTTATATTATGGCTCTTATAAAGCACCAAGAGAGCTGCTCTGGCATATTGGTATTATTATTTTCTTAACTATGATGGCAACTGCTTTTATGGGATATGTACTACCTTGGGGGCAAATGAGCTATTGGGGTGCAACGGTAATTACAAATTTATTCTCAGCTATTCCGTTAGTTGGTAAGTCTATTGTTACTTGGCTATGTGGTGGTTTTTCAGTGGATAATCCTACTCTTAATAGATTCTTTGCTCTGCATTATTTATTGCCATTTATCATTGTTGCTTTAGTAATGCTGCATTTAGTAGCTTTACATAGGCATGGTTCGAATAATCCAAAAGGTATTGATATTAAAAGTCCTAAAGATACTATTCCATTTCATCCTTATTATACAGTAAAGGATTTTGTTGGCTTTGGTGTATATTTTATAATATTTGCTTATTTTGTTTTTTATCAACCTAATTATTTAGGTCATCCAGACAATTACATACCGGCAAATCCATTGGTTACACCAGCGCATATTGTTCCTGAATGGTATTTTATGCTATTTTACGCAATACTTAGGGCTATACCTTCTAAGCTTGGTGGTGTGTTATTGATGTTTGGGAGTATCTTTGTGTTGTTCTTACTACCTTGGCTGGACACTTCAAAAGTTAGAAGTAGCAGCTATAGACCTATATATAGAATCGCATTTTGGATATTTATTGCAGATTGTTTGTTGCTTGGTTATTTAGGAGGAAAGCCTGCAGAAGAACCTTATATTACTATAAGTAGGTTTGCTGTTTGTTATTACTTTTTCCATTTCTTAGTGGCCTTGCCTCTGATTGGTAAGTATGAAAAAGCACTACCTTTGCCTAAGGAATTATAGGAGTTTAGTGCACTATCATCATTGTAAGCAAGCATTGTTATGTGGATTAATTTTTAAAAAGTATGAAAACTAGATTAATTATTTCTATACTTATTATATTATTAACTTCTTTCTTAACACTATCAAATGAAGGAGGTTTGATGCCAAAGAAGATGAAATGGTCATTTGACGGGATATTTGGCACAGTTGATCGTATATCAGCACAGAGAGGTTTTCAAGTTTATAAAGAAGTTTGTAGCGTTTGTCACGGTTTAAACAATCTATATTATCGTAACCTAAAAGATATTGGTTTTTCTGATAATGAAATAAAAGAAATTGCTAAAGGATATATAGTAAAGGATGGTCCAAACGATGATGGTGATATGTTTTATAGACCAGCAATCTCTTCCGATCGATTTGTGTTACCTTATCCAAATGAGCAGGCAGCAAGAGCAGCTAACAACGGTGCATATCCGCCTGATCTATCTTTGATAATAAAAGCACGTCATGACGGAGCTAATTATATATATTCACTACTTACTGGTTATAAAGAACCGCCTGCAGGATTTAAATTAATACAGAGCGCTCACTATAATCCATATTTTCCTAATTATCAAATAGCTATGCCTCCGCCTCTTGCTGATGGGCAGGTAGCTTACATGGATGGTACTAAAGCAAGTGTAGAACAAATGACTCATGATGTCGCAGTGTTCTTGCAATGGGCAGCTGAACCAGAAATGGAACATCGCAAATCGATGGGTCTTAAAGTCATGATATTCTTAGTGGTGTTTACAATCTTTTTCTATATTGCTAAAAACCGTATTTGGTCAAACTTAAAGTAAAGTTTTTAAATCAAAGTTCTTAATATCGTAATGTAGTAATTAATTTTTACTATACTTATCTTTCTATTTAATAATAGATAGGTATTTATAATTAATTTATTTGCAATAATAATGAGATTTATTAATTTTATAGTACCCAAAATTTAAAAAGAATAAAGATATTAATGATAAAAAGCACGAGATAAATATTTTAGATCATCGGATTGCTAATAACAAACTTAATCAATCTAAAACTTTACACTATATAGCACGAGATGCAGAATAGTATAATATTTATTCAACTTATAAATTAGGAGTTAGTTTGTTTGGTACTTTGAAACGTTAGGTAAGGATAAAAATAGATAGAAGTTAGGAATAGAGAGATTAAAAATATTAGTTTTATATTGTAAGTATTAACACAAGAATGATATAGAATAGGAGGTTCATAGGTAATTTGTGCTTTGAATGCTCTAAGATTCATAGACTTTTTTAGAACATTAAATATAGATTCAATGAATGAACGATCTTTTGCATAATAAAACTATGTCTTCTATATCTAACAAATGATTTTCATTTTTTCTGTATTTCCTGTAAATAAAGGTAACTCATGAGAATATAAGTTATTAAATTAATCTTTGGATATATATCTTTTATCATCAAAGATTTTGTTTTGTAATTCAGTTATTATATCACCTATT
>NZ_BTGX01000015.1:0-40921 GCF_057543435.1 Candidatus Rickettsia mendelii
CTTTGGATATATATCTTTTATCATCAAAGATTTTGTTTTGTAATTCAGTTATTATATCACCTATTGTTGATAAATTAGTACTATTAGCTTTAGTAATTTAATTGTCATAATTATTTCTTTATGATTAATTACAAGATGTAATGAATACTCTATAGATTCCCTATAACTGCTTATTGCTATTTTAACAAGATTACCAAATATTTAATTATTACTTGTAAGTTTTGTGTAGTATATAGATAGTTTAGTTGAATCAATAAAGTAAGCAGCAGTATCTTTCTCTCTAAATAGTTGCGACATCATAACAAGCGGTAGAACTAATCTTAGCCATATCTAGATTCTTTATCTGTAACTTAGCAATCTCTTTGAAATCTCTTATTGTTTCTCTTCTCCTTTCATTCCTTATCCTAAATTCATATTTTCATAGGAATTACAAATTAGAAGTAATAATGCATATTAACAATCTATACAAAAATTATGAGTTGACTACATTACCAAGCCTTCATAGTAAATAAAGAATTTTGTACTAATCAGAATTCCCATCTTATTACTATCATAATTATGGTAGTTTTAGAAAAACATAAGAAAGTAAGGAAGTTACTTAATAATAGTATTTCTAATTTGATAGTTAATATTTGCTTGAGAATCAGCTTATATTATTATTTTTTGATTATTATAGTTTATTAAGTTTAGCTTCACTAAATTCCAAATTATTATTAATTTTTATTAAGCTATTAAAATTTACTTTTATTCTTTTTCAATAAAAATAAGATCAAGTGTTACTGTTGTCTATGAGTCATTACTCACAAAATTATTAGTAATTACGATCATTGATATAGCATATCCACAAAAACTTTTCTGATCTTGTACCTATTACTAATATCTATATTTATAAGACTAATATTAGTCTAATCTCCTAAATTTATGATTGCTATTGCTAGATTGGTAATAGAGAAATTAACATTAGCTTCCACTATAATATTGATAATAGAATTAGCAATAATAACCCCTAATACTGCATTATTAATATCTAAAATTGAAGTACTTGTCTTATATTCATTGCTATATTATAAAAAGTAATAATATCACTTCATAGTGAGCAGCAATTTAATCTTCTAAAACATTTAAATCAGTATTACTATATTACCATTAGTAGCTACACAATGTAGCATAATTCATTTCCTATTTATAATTTAATTACTAAGAAAGTATATTATGATTTATTTTTCTTGCTCTTCTTGCTGTTTATACCATAATTCTGCATAATGACCTTTTTGTTTCAGCAAAGTTTTATGATTACCCCTCTCAACTATATAGCTATTATCTAAAACAATAATCTCGTCTGCATCAATAATTGTTGATAATCTATGTGCAATAATTAATGTAGTATAATGCGTTGATATGTCCTTAAGGCTTGCTTGAATTAGCTTTTCAGTTTTAGTATCAAGCGAGCTGGTTGCTTCATCAAAAATATATATCGAGGGATTTTTTAGAAGTGTACGAGCAATAGCAATCCGCTGCTTTTCACCGCCGGACAGCTTTAAACCTCTCTCACCTACAATAGTATTGTAACCTTCAGGAAGCATAATAATAAACTCATGGATGTGAGTATTTTTTGAAGCGGCTATAACTTCATCATAACTCGCTAAATTATTGCCATAAGCAATATTGTAATATATCTTATCATTAAATAGAACAATATCTTGCGGGACAATGCCTATTGATTTACGGAGTGAACTTTGCGTAACTTCTCTTATATCTTGACCATCTATAGTAATTTTACCGCTATTAATATCATAAAACCTAAAAAGTAAACGTGATATAGTTGATTTACCAGCACCGCTACTACCAACTACTGCTAAAGTTTTACCACTCCCAATTGTAAAATTTATATTATGTAAAATCGGGCGCTCACTGTTATAAGCAAAGCTAACATTTTCAAAAACAACTTCACCTTTAGAAATTTGCAACTCTTTAGCATTTGGCAAATCATACACCTCAGCCTGAATATATAGAAGATTAAACATATCTTCCATACTGACTAAGGCATTCTTAATCTCTCTATAAGCAAAACCAAGAACTGAAAGTGGAATTGATAACTGAAAAAGATAAGTATTAACCATGATCAAATCACCAACTGTCATTTTGTGTTGATTAATATTAGCAACAGAGAGTATCATAAGAGCCATAAGCCCAAGTGATATAATAACTTCTTGTCCTATATTTAAAATAGATAAACTGTTAGTAGTTTTAGTAGCTGATTCCTGATAACTTTGTAATGCTTCATCAAACTTTATTGCTTCATATTCTTCATTACCGAAATATTTAATGGTTTCAAAATTCAGCAAACTATCGATTGCTCTATTATTTGCTATATTATCACTTTGATTCATTTCTCTGATAAAAGAAATACGCCAAGTACTAATTAGAAAAGTATATACAACATAAACTATCATAGTTACTAAAATAGTCATAGCAAACCAAATACTATAAATATACCATAACACTGCACTAACAAATATTATTTCAACACTTGTCGGGAAAATATTAAATAATGAATAACGCAGCACTGCCTCAATACCTTTAGTACCACGCTCTATTGATCTACTAAGTCCTCCTGTTTTACGAGTAATATGAAAACGCATACTCAAATTATGCATATGCTTAAAGACATTCAAAGCAATAAGACGAGTTGCTCTATGTGATACTTTTGAAAAAATTATGTTTCGTAGCTCACTGAAAATTTGTACTTGTATTTTAGTACCGCCATATACAATAACCATCCCAATAATAATAGAAAGAGTGAAATTCTTATTAAGCCCATCTATTACATCCTTATAGAATACTGGGACAAAAACATTAGTAATTTTAGCTAGCACTAAACAAATGAGTGAAGTAATAACCCGCAAACGAATATTAAAATCTTTTGGCCATAAATAAGGACATAATAAATAGAACGTATTTTTATGCTGATTTTGTGTTAACATTATAAAATTTATGAAAGTGATTTGTTGTTATAATGATGTTGTCCGTATATTTATTGGCTTAATTACAGTGTAACAATGAGTAAGATAATCAATCACGCCGCAGGTGGTGCAGATAGATTTTTCTTTAGCTTTCCTTCTAATAATTTGTCTAATCTTCCCTCTTTTTCAAGCTCAAATAAATCATCACAACCACCAATGTGCATATTATCTATAAATATCTGAGGTACAGTCTTTTGACCACCAGCTTTTTCAATTAATTTATCTTTTTCTTCTGAGGTAAAATTACTTACCTCAATTTCCTCATAAGCAACATTTTTTTTATCAAGTAGCTCTTTAGCTTTAATACAAAAAGGGCAATGAGTAAGAGTATAAATAATTATTGTGTGTAATATAGTTTTATTCATAATGTTATATTTTTTTATTAGATTTTAATGTATTATCTAAGACTATAGTTTTTAAAGCAAGTAAAAATGAATGAATAATTTTTCTATTATCTCAGAATATAAGCCGGCAGGTGATCAGCCAAAAGCAATTGATGAAATCATAAAAGGACTCATTACAAATGCACGCTCACAAATGCTACTTGGTATTACAGGATCTGGTAAAACATTTACTATAGCAAATATTATTGCAAGAACAAACCGTCCTACTCTGATTATGGCACACAATAAAACACTGGCTGCACAAATTTATTTAGAGATGAAGTCAATTTTCCCCAATAATGCTGTTGAATATTTTGTATCATATTATGATTATTATCAACCTGAAGCCTATATAGCATCTACTGATACTTTTATAGAAAAAGATTCATCAATTAATGAACAGATCGATTTAATGCGTCATTCTGCTACAAGATCATTATTAGAACGCCGTGATGTCATAGTTGTTTCTTCTGTTTCATGTATTTATGGTCTTGGCTCTCCTGAGCTATATTGTCAGATGACCATTAATTTAGAACCAGGTAAGAGCTATCCTCGTAATAAGCTATTAAATGATTTAGTAAATCTACAATATAAGCGTAATAACATTGGTTTTGAACGCGGCTGCTTTAGAGTAAAAGGTGATAATATCGATATTTTCCCTTCGCATTATAGTGATAAAGCTTGGCGTTTATCATTTTTTGGCAATGAATTAGAATGTATAAATGAATTCGATCCACTCACTGGTGAAAAACTTGCTAAACTCAATAAAGCTATGATATATGGTAATTCACACTTTGTGATGCCAAAAGAAATAGTAAATAAGGCCATATCCAACATTAAAGAGGAATTACAGCAACACCTTGAGTTATTAAAATCACAAAACAAATTACTTGAAGCACAAAGACTTAACCAGCGTACACAATATGATCTTGAGATGCTAATAGAAACTGGTTGTTGTAAAGGTATTGAAAATTATTCTAGATTTTTTACAGGACGTAAGGTTGGTCAGCCGCCTCCTACCCTATTTGAGTATCTACCAAAAGATGCACTCTTATTTGTTGATGAAAGTCACGTATCCGTACCACAAATTAGAGCAATGTATAATGGAGATAGAGCTCGCAAAGAGGTGCTAATAGAACATGGATTTCGCCTGCCATCAGCACTTGATAACAGACCTTTGAAATTTGAAGAATGGGAGGATTTTAGACCGCAAACTGTTTTCGTATCAGCAACCCCTGGTTCTTTTGAGCTAGAGGAAACTAGGGGCACAGTAGTAGAGCTAATCATTAGACCTACTGGACTACTTGATCCAGAATGTATTATAAAACCGGCTACTAATCAAGTGGAGGATTTAATTGGTGAAATTCAAAGCACAATTGCAAAAGGTTCTCGTGTTTTAGTCACTACCTTAACTAAAAAAATGGCAGAAGATTTAACCACTTATTTACAGGAGTTAAAATATAAAACATCTTATTTGCATTCTAACGTTCATACACTTGAACGTATTGAGATACTAAGAGACTTAAGGCAAGGCACTATAGATATTTTAGTTGGTATTAACTTACTACGAGAAGGACTTGATATACCTGAATGCGGCTTAGTTGCCATACTTGATGCAGATAAGGAAGGATTTTTACGTTCAGAAGTATCACTAATACAAACTATAGGCAGAGCAGCAAGAAATAGTGAAGGTAAAGTAATACTTTATGCAAACAATATTACTAAATCTATAGATAGAGCTGTTAGAGAAACAATGCGTAGAAGAAAAATCCAAGAAAAATATAATCAAAAACATGGTATAATTCCTAAAACTGTCAACAGCACTATCCATGCATTAACAGCACTCGAGAAAATCGATGACAAATTTGAAAAAAAACAAGCTTATACTTTGTTTGATAATCCTGCTAAATTAAAAACGCATATTGATAAATTAAGAAAAGAAATGCTTGTAGCTGCTAGCAATCTTGAATTTGAACAAGCTGCAAAACTTCGTGATCAACTAAAAACCCTAGAAAAAGCAGCATTAGAATTAAGTTAAACATTAAATATTTTTATTACAAAACCTTCATTAAAAAAATATCAAATTATATTGTAAGAAACTCTAATACTATAAATTATAATGTATAAGTTTGTATATTAACAAGTCAATGAAGAGTATTATACGAAGATCCACTGGGAAAGGAGCAATGAGCCTACACGATGAAGAACACAGCGTATATTAATATGTGAACATCGGAGATCTTTTAAGATGACGTAGCTAATTGAAGCTTATCAAATATATATTTGGAGTTAATATAATTTTCAATGCCTGCTAATTCTTTACTAGAACTAAAGTTATACAAGATTCGAGAAAATGATTAATAGTTCTAAAAATGCTGATAACATAGTTCATCCTTGCACAAATATTCTTTCTGCTGTATTAATAACCCTTCATAAATTATTGAAAACTCATATAAGCTTCTCTAAAAATTCTAGATTTAGATAATAATAAAAACCTTTTAAAAATAACTACAGTTTTTCTAGCTAAAATCAGAAATTAAAAGAATATTTTGATACTTCTCTTTACAAAAGGATTAGAAGAGTTAAATCCAAAAAATCAAAAAGAGCAGGCATTTTTGCAGGTTGCATTACTAAATAAGGAAAAACTGGTAAAACCTTTATCCTAAAATCATTTAATAAAATATATAATAATTGTTTAAATATTAAATTGATAAATGAAGATAAAGAAAAAGCTAGATATTCTGGTGCAAATGAATAAAACACTCTTGATACTTAATAAAAGAAAATTTTTAAAATTAAGATGAACAAAAGCTTCTACAATCCAAACAATATCTACTTACAAAAAAAGAAAACAAACTGTAATAGACCTAAAAGATAGTATCCAAGAATTAATAGCTTCTACAATATAGTAATTTCTATTGCACAATAAAACACAAAAGGAAATATTAGTACAATTAGATCAAGAACATTCTAAATATGTAAAAGGTCAAAATTCTTTGAGAATACTATAACACTCTTAGAATTCTTCGAATGACGTAAGGAACACTCTACACATATGAATCCTGATAACAAAGGTCTAAAAAATTAGAAAGATTTGAAAAAGTAATAGTTGCATGTAGATTACTATGCTGTAATGTACTGGTTCAAAATGGACCGACATGGTATCAAAATTTATTAATGTATCAACCTAAATTTAAAAATAATCTATAGTAAAAGATTTTATTGCTTCTGCTATTAAAAATTCTATTATGTACGCAGCTCACAATAAATATACTAATCGGAGAACAAAACCCCCTACAATAGGCTTATGAAAATAATTATTAAGCCAAATATCATACTCATGAAATGAGAAAAATATAAAATTAATTAACAATGCTGGAAAAAGATGTTCAAGGTAAATGGCAAAAATAATATACTGAAATTATACAAAATAATTAAAAGTTTAATTTAAAGACCTATATTTGATAAGGCATTAACAAGAGAAAATAAAACACTTTTTAATTCTGCAACAGAATTAAATTTAAAAGATTTTGGAAGAAATTATATTAAAGATATTAATTAGTGCAAAAATTTCAGTGCAATAATTACAAAGATGTGCAATTTTAATATTGCTAATAAATTAGCAGCTATAACTACAGATTATACCAATCAAATCCTAATACTGAAAGAATATTGAAGGATTTTATGATAAGACCATTTAATGCATTGAGAAAAGAAAATCATCTTACCGATTAAAGATATTGTGCTTATTAAAGTATGCAAAGGAAAGAAAATATTAAGCAAACTACTAATTTAATTAATGCGACCACATGCATGATTTCAGTAAACAAGATAAATTGTGTTATAAAATTGCATATTTTTATAAATAGCTTGACTTATACAAAATAAGTAATCACTTTATTAATACTAAAATTTCTCTTCAGCTAATATAGAAAAACCTTATTTAAGATAGATTATGTTATAGCAGAAAGCATAAAATTCAATAAGCTACATTCAAAATACAGGTAACATGAAGTGGTGTAAACAAAAAATCTTGGAATATGCAACATAAATTTTAATCTATAGTAGAAAAGCCACAGTTAGCAGTATATCATCAGATACTAGAGGTAGATAAGATTATTCTTGATTTGACAATTTACAATACAAACTTATTTCTTTACATTAAAACTTCTACGGTGGTATGGTGATAGACCATATAAATTTATAGCTTCAATATGTTCTTTGGTACCATAACCAGAATTTTTATGCCATAAATATGGTGGAAATTCAGCACTTAAGTCCAGCATCAAACGATCTCTAGTAACTTTTGCAATGATAGAAGCTACAGCAATTGATAGTGATAAATTATCTCCGTTCACGATACTAATAAATCTTTCATCATTAAATTGCATATTACCATCAACTAAGACTATATCCGGTACAATATTAAGGTTTTGTACTGCAAGAGTACAAGCCTTTTTGTTTGCCCAGAATATGTTAAGCTCATCAATTTCAGTATGAGAAATAATAGCAGTTGACCAAGCATAATTACTAGTTATTTGTTCATATAATAATTCTCTTTTCTTTTTAGAAAGTTTTTTAGAATCTTTAATGCCAGGTATAATATTAGCTTTATCTATTATAACTGCAGCAGCAACTAATGGACCTGCTAAAGATCCTCTGCCTACTTCATCTATACCTGCTATAATATATTGATCATATTTTTTCTCAAATTCTAATAGGTCTACTTCCATAATTGTATTTTTGTAATTTTTAATATATAATAAAGTAGTTTAGAATTATAAAAAAGTAATAAAGTGCAAAATTATTTTCAATTATTAGGGCTAGAGCAGAATTATAATATTGATTTGAAAATATTAGAAAAGCAATATTTTGCTATGCAAATAAAATATCATCCTGATAAAGTAAAATCTTTGACAGGAAAAGAACATAATCTAATTATTGCAGCTGAATTAAATAAAGCTTATGTTACTCTTAAAGATCCCTTAAAGCGTGCTGAATATATGCTGCTTTTACAAAATATAAACTTAAATGATAAAAAGGTACAGTGTTCTCTTTCTAATCTAGAGTTAAGCATGTTTTGGGATGAAATGGAAACAATTGAAAATACTAGCTTGCTTAGTGATCTAAAAAAAATAAAAGATAAATATGAATTAATGGAAAATACAGAAATTAATTCTGTAAAACAAGCTTTTAAGAAGCAAGATTTAGCTGATGCTACTATAAAGACTAGCAAACTTAAATACATTCAAACATTGCTTAATAAACTGCAAGAAAAAATGAAATCATGCAAATAATAGAAATTCAAGAACCAGGGCACGCTAATCTTAAACAAGAATACCAAATAGCTGTGGGCATCGATTTTGGCACTACTAA
Source organism: Candidatus Rickettsia mendelii (assembly GCF_057543435.1). Lineage (NCBI taxonomy): Bacteria > Pseudomonadati > Pseudomonadota > Alphaproteobacteria > Rickettsiales > Rickettsiaceae > Rickettsia > Candidatus Rickettsia mendelii. Next base: position 8,783 of record NZ_BTGX01000015.1, read on the forward strand.
TTCACTAATAGCTATTTCAATTAATAAAAAAGTTACAGTTATTAAAACTGTAGATGATAAAGAATTAATTCCAACTACTATAGAATTTACAGACAAAAATTTTACTATAGGTAATAACAAAGGTCTACATTCTATTAAAAGATTATTTGGTAAAACATTAAAGGAAATTCTCAGTGCACCGGTACTTTTTTCACTAGTTAAAGATTACCTAGATAAAGATTACCTAGATAAAGATTACCTAGATATAGATAGTGGTGAGCTTAAACTAAATTTTGCAAATAAACGGATGCGAATTGCTGAAATTGCAGCAGAAATTTTTATATATCTAAAAAATCAAGCAGAAAAGCAATTAGCAACTAAAATAACTAAAACTGTTATAACAGTACCAGCACATTTTAATGATGCAGCAAGAGGCGAAGTTATGCTTGCAGCTAAAATAGCAGGTTTTGAGGTATTAAGACTAATAGCTGAGCCTACTGCTGCTGCTTATGCTTACGGCTTAAACAAAAATCAAAGTGGTTGTTATTTAGTATATGATCTCGGCGGTGGCACTTTTGACGTATCAATTCTTAATATACAAGAAGGTATTTTTCAAGTTATAGCAACAAGCGGCGATAACATGCTTGGCGGTGACGACATGGATGCAGTAATTGCGCAATATATTTGTAACAAATTTGATTTACCTGACTCTACAAATACCTTGCAATTTGCAAGAAAAATAAAAGAAACATTATCATATAATGATAATTTTAAAAATTATACTGTATCACTTAATAAGCAAACATTAGAACAATTAATTTTGCCACTAATAGAGCGCAGTATTAATATAGCTAAAGGGTGTCTAGAAGATGCAGGAAATCCAAATATCGACGGAATTATTTTAGTAGGCGGTGCAACTCGCATTCCTTTAATTAAAAGTGAATTATATAAGACGTTTAAAGTAAATATTTTATCGGATATCGATCCAGATAAAGCAGTTGTATATGGTGGCGCTCTACAAGCAGAAAATTTAACAACACCGAATATGGATTCATTGTTAATTGATGTTGTATCTTTATCGCTTGGGGTAGAATTATATGGCGGAATAGCAGAAAAAATTATTATGCGTAATACTCCACTTCCTATTTCTGTAGTAAAAGAATTTACAACTTATGCTGATAATCAAACCGGTATACAATTTCATATATTACAAGGTGAACGCGAAATGGCTGTAGATTGCCGTACACTTGCAAGATTTGAGTTGAATAAATTACCGCCTATGAAAGCAGGAAGTATTAGAATAGAAGTTACTTTTGCTATTGATGCTGATGGTATATTATCAGTCTCAGCTTATGAGAAAATAAGTAATATATCACATATTATTGAAGTAAAACCAAATTACGGTATTAATAAAAATGATATTAATATGATGTTAGAAAATGCTTATAAAAATGCTAAAATAGACTGTACTACAAGATTACTACAAGAAACAGTAATTGAAGCTAAAAAGTTAATTTTTGATATAGAATATACTATTAAAGAATTAGCAAACTTATTATCAGAAAGTGAGATAGCTATAATTCATTCTTTACTAAATAATATAAAAGAAGCAGTAAATACAAAAGATCGTAAATTAATTAGTAATTCTATTGAAGATTTTAAGTCTAAAACAAAAAAATCTATAACTACAAAATTTAATATAGTAGTTAACGATTTGCTAAAAGGGAAAAATATCAATCATATTAGATAAGGAAAGAATATAGTAATGCCAAAAATAATATTTATTATAAATGATAAGGAAGAGAAAATAGAAGTAGAATGGCCGCTTGGGCTTTCTATTTTAGATGTCGCTCATAAATACAATATAGATCTTGAAGGAGCTTGTGAAGGATCTCTTGCTTGCTCTACTTGTCATATCATTGTTGAAGAAGAGTTTTACTACAACAAGTTAAAAAAACCTACAGAAGCAGAAGAAGATATGCTTGACTTAGCATTCGGTCTTACGCATACTTCTAGGTTAGGGTGCCAGGTTATTTTAACTGAAGAATTAACCGAAGAATTAGATGGTATTAAAGTACGTCTTCCTTCTGCTACTCGTAATATCAAATTATAATGGATTAAAAAGTGATACGTACAATACTTCTTTTTATGTTTCTAACCTTTACTATAATGTGGTTTACGGTTGCATATACTATAAAAAATAATGTTGTAGGTTTAATTGAAAATTCTGGATCTGATAATCTTAAAATATCTTGTAGCGCTGTTAAGTTTTCAGGATATCCTTTTAATTGGAAAATTACTATAATAGATCCTAAAATAAAATTAATTGATCATGTCAATTCTAAAGAGTTTACTAGTGAAAGTATTATATTAAATATAGCTTTTAGTACTAAAAAATCTGTATTAAATTTTGGACCTTTTATTAAAGAGGTTGATAGTTATGGTGATAAAGTATTTACATATGATATGCGTAGTAATGAAGATATAAAAGGAATAGGAAAGTTTAATAAACCTTTATATAAATTATCAAAAGATAATAGTCTAAGAGATGTAATAAAATCAATTCAATTAAATAATAAAGCATTACTGATATTTAAAGGTGATCAAGAGATCTTTAAAATTAAAGATTTAGCATTTTTTATAAAAAAGCAAAGCTTATCAAGTAATGAAAATATCTCCTTATTTTTAAATATGAGTTATGATTCGAAAAAAGATATTGTTAATTTTAATAATGCTAATTTAGCTATAGCTGCATCATTACAATTTGTCAAAAATGAAGAAGACTCCCATATTCTACAAAATTTTACTATAGAAAGATTTATTTTTACTTGTGATAATGATTCTAAAATTAACTTAAACGGTGCTTTACAGTTCTTTGCTAATAAATTCCCGGAAGGAAAACTATCATTTGAACTTGAAAATTATAATTCTATAGTTGATAAATTATTACCTGATAATATTATTTTTTCTAAAAAAATAGTTAAAGCAATTATTGCTAAAGCGGTTGACAATGCTGCTGATGAAATTTTAAATACTGCTCAAAAAGAATTATATAATTCAAGTTTAGCTTATAACAACAGAGAAAAAGCTAAGTTCAATATTGAGTTTTCAGATAAAGGAATAAATATTGGCTCTATCAATTTATTGGAACTAAAATTTGATGGACATAATGAAAAATAGAATACTGAAAATAATGCAAATTAATTTTATGAGTAATTTTAGATTATCATTATGCACTACTATTATTAGCATATTTCTTATTTGTAGTAATATTTATGCTGCCCCAAAAATCTTCAAAATCGGTACTGGTTCTATTTTAACACCATATTACTATATTGGTCTTGATTTATGCAAAACTATTGAACATGATAAAAAAAATAAATGTGAAGTTGTACCAACAAGCGGTAGCATAGAAAATTTAGAATTATTAAAACATAATAAAATTGATATGGCTTTAGTACAGGCTAATATCGCAGTAGAAGCATATGAGGGTATAGGTCATTATCGTAACCAAGAAAAAATGCAAAATTTACGTCAAGTACTAAATTTACATGACGAGTTTTTTACAGTTATTGTTAAAGATGATGATAAAATAAAAGTTTTTGCTGACCTTGATAGAAAAAAAATAACGCATGGCCCAGTATTTTCTAGTAGTACTGTTAGTCATAATGCCGTGTGTTCTTTATATAAATTTGTTAAGGAACCTGAAGATATGAATATTAATTACAAAGATTCCATTGATAAGTTTTGTAATAAAGAAATAGATGCTATTATAATGATGGTTGGACATCCTAACCCTTTAGTAAGTTTAATTGCTAATAAGTGTGAAATTGATTTCGTCTCAATTGAAAATGATAAAATAGCAGAATTGATAAAACAAAATAGAGCCTTCCATAAGGCAGTACTTCATAAAGATTTATATCCAGGAATTACTGGTGATCAGACTACAGTGAAAGTAGCAGCAATTCTAGTAACTAGAGATAGTCTAGATTATAATATTTTGGATAAATTTATTGGAGCTTTTCATAGAAACGTAACAAATTTTAAACTTTCTAATTATTTATTAAATAATCTTGATATTAACTATTTTGCTGATACTAAAAATTTTGTTCTTCCAAAGCATAATGCAGTAAGAAATAGAGAATAATTACATAAAATAACTATGTTTAAAAATATACTTATACCTATAGATTTAACAGATAAAAAATCTATAAAAGAGATTCTTGCTAAAGCCTTAATGTTTGCTACAACTTTTCAAGCAAAACTACATTTTATATATGTCATTTCTGCTTTCGGTATGAAAATGGTTGACGATTATCTACCTAAAAATTGGATAACAGAGAAGAAAACAAACTATCAAGCTCAAGTTAAAGAGTTTATAAAGCAGTATGTTCCTAATGAAATTGAAGTAGATTATTACATAGTTAGTGGTGCTGTTTATGATGAAATAATTAAGTATTCTAGCAAAATTAAAGCTGATTTAATAATTATTTCTGCAATAAGACCGCAATTAAGAGACTATATGCTTGGACCTAATGCTTCTAAAATTGTTCGTCATTCAAGTATATCAGTGTTAGTAGTAAGAGGCGAGTAAATATATACTTTTTGCTTTTAAAAATAATATAAAATGCTCCTTTTTAAAGGAGTTTTATTGTAATTGATATGCCAACAGTTCAGCAATAGGTTTAAAAGTTATTATGATTGGTTTAAATTCATTAGCTAATGAATTCAGATATAATTATAAAATTTAATTCTATTTATATTGATAAATTAATTCTATCTTTTTGGCCAGTAATCCGTCAGTAGGGTTACATTAGTCATTAACAACACGTTATTAACAAGTTTGGTTTTCATGCTATTAATCATTAACCAACCTATTATTTTTCTAGAATAGAAATTAATAGCTATTGATAAGTGCAACCAATTTTCATCATTGGAAATATAAGTAATATTACCAAACAAATAACAGTTAGCAGCATTTACATTAAATTTTCTATTTAGTAAATTAGCTCTAAATAGTTATTTATTAGAGTTAGCTGTTACTTTAAATTTATATTTTATATCATTAAAGTACCTTACTTAACATTATTAGATTAATTTTGTCAGCTTTTTTGACTCCTGATTGCTTATTTTTTATAGAAGTAAGAAAATTATTAAAACTTTCTTCATCTTTTAATATTTCAATATTTTCATTATCTAACTCGCAACTAATATCTAGCGCTTATAATGTAATTTTTTCATAAAAACTTTTCCTTAATAATTTAATTAATTTTTTGCCTTTAATTAAGAAAATTGCATTATACATTAGTTTAAAAAATTAAAATATTAGGAAATTACTAATTTCCTAATATTTTAATACTTAATACTAAATAATTAGTGCAAATTATTTAGTATTAAGTATTATTAGCTTTGTTAACAAACTTAGCTTTATTTTATGTCCTATTTATTAACTAATGTCATAATTACCTTACTATTTTTAATTAGCCTTCTAATCTGGTTTTATATAAAAATTAAGACCCTAAAGACCGAGTTAAAACTCCTGACTAATCAAAATTTAGAGGTGATAAATAATAACCAATTGCTTAATCAAGAAAAAATAATGCATTTGCAAAAAATTGAACAGCTTAGATGCAAGATAGAATATCAAGAACAGTCTATCAAAGATTCTGAAAAAACAAGAGAGGAATCGTTTTCATCAGCTAAAGCTATTTTATTTGATCTTGGAAAAGATTTATCTAAGCAGTTAATTGAGATACATAAAATGGAAAATACAGCAGCAAGAGAGCTAGCTGAGAAAAATATTGCTACTGCCTCGAGTAAATTTAATAATGAGTTCGAGCGGTTAATTACGATGATAGGAGTACTAAATAAAGATATAGAACAATCAAAAGATACAGTTAATTTAATTAAACAATCGCTTCTATCACCTATTGGAGCAGGTCTACTGGCTGAGATTACGCTTGAGAATATCTTAAAATCTTCAGGCTTGCGCCCTAATCTAGATTTTATCATGCAATATGGTTTAACTACGATAGATAGTACCAAACTCAGACCTGATGCACTTATTTTCTTGCCATCTGGTAATTTAATGGTTATTGATTCGAAAGCATCCAAGTTTTTAGTAGATGAGCAGGGTAATAATCAAAATCTTAGCAAGACTATGAACTATCATTTAAGATCTCTGACTAATAAGGATTATGCTGAAAATATTTTAACTAATCTAAATAAAAAAGAACAAAACTACAATAATATTATTACATTAATGTTTCTACCTACCGAGCAAGCTATTGAAAAAGTTATAGCAGTTGATCCTGATTTTCTACAAAAAGCTTGGAGTTCTAATATTTTTCCGGTAGGACCTGCAGGTCTTATGAATATGCTATCATTCGCAAGGTTCCAAATCACTGATCACCGCCGCTCAGAAAATTATAAAGTCATTATTGAAGAAGTCAAAAAATTATTAAGTTCGATCGGTACTATAGCTGATTATTCTCAGAAGATTGGCAGTAATTTACAAAGTATGGTTACTAATTATGATAAATTTGCTGCTTCTTTCAATCGTAATTTTATGTCAAGAGTTAAGAACATTCAAAACCTTGGTATTGACTCAGGTAGTAAAACATTGCCTGGGGCACTAGAACGCTATCAAATTGTTGCTTCTAAATCTGAGATTATAGAAGTAGAAGTAAATGAACATACCAAGATAGAATAAGTAAATTAAGTTTTAATATGCTAATTATTATACTGTACAACTTAAGAAACGTCTATTTAAGTTGCAAGACTTTTTAATAGATTCAAACATTATTAATGACAATATCACTGTAGTTGGCTGCCGCATTATTATAGTAAAACTTTAAATACATCATTAGTTAGTTTTTCTCTGGTGTTATTCTCTATAACTTTATTAGTGATAAGAAGTAAGATGTGTTAATTTAATAGAAGATAAAACATTGGGTTCTCATAGAATTCTACTTCTGTAAAACAGACTTAATCTAATACTGACTTTAACTATTGCTAAACACACATTAATATTTTTCTATTTTATAGAAGTCATCGCTATCTTACTAGATATACTACTAAATATAATTTTTCTGTTAACCAAGAAACAATTTTATGATCTTTATTATATTATTAGTGGTTTTTCTATTTTAGCAAGGTTTTGTTCTAATTAATTAAGATAACGTGCAAAACTTAAATGAGTTTTTTGCTGGTACTAAACTCTTCTTTATAAGATGATAAGCATATCGCAGATTAGAGAATATTTTTCTGCATAGCGTAACAAGAGATACTCAGAAGTATAGATGATATACTATTATGATCTAATTTTTTTGTGCTATTTCGATCAACTTTAGTAACAAAGATACTAAATTCTAATGAATTGATATCATCTATAATATCTAACATAGAGTCAATAAGATTCTTATTTCTAATAACTCTTTTAGTTTTATGTATGAAAAATGATCATAATTATTTACTTCTTTAAAAAAAATTTTTTATATTGAGAATCATTAATATTCTTACCTTGATATTTTTTGATTTACTGTGTTTAACATTATTTCTAAGTATTGTTTCTTATTATAAAATCATATTTTAAATACCTTGCATAAATTAAAACTACACGTTGCCTAAATTTGATATATTATTATAATATTTCATTATTTAGAAATAAGAAAAAGAAGTAATAAATATACTACGAAAATAATATAGCATATTTCGAAAAGCCTCAGGCAAAATACAATTGAAGGCAAACCAAGCTACACATATAAAAATACATGAGCCAGGTAAATCCTAAAAAATGTGCACGTATCATATCAAGTGATCAAGAAATATTCTGTAGTTAATTAAGTTATAAAACAAAAGAAATATATTTACGCAGGTATGTCTTCAATAACAGATTGTTTTTTGTTTGATTTTGTAGAGATGATAGAGGCCATTATCGGTTCTACGAAACCGTTAACTACATCTTTTGTAATAGTAACACGCATTTTCTTTAGTTCAGCAACTTTGTACATACTGTCAAGTAAAAGATGCTCAAGTATTGAACGTAAACCTCTAGCTCCCGTTTTTTTAACTAAAGCTTTTTCAGCAATAGCTTCTAGAGCTGAATTGTCAATGATAAGCTCAGCACCATCAAGCTCGAATTGTTTCTGATATTGCTTTACTATAGCATTTTTAGGCTTAGTTAGAATTGTAATTAAAGCTTGTTTATCTAATTCATCTAAAGTCGTAACGATAGGTAACCTGCCAATAAATTCAGGAATTAAGCCAAATCTGGTTAAATCTTCAATCTCTAGAGATTGAAGGAACCCACTATTATTTCCTTCTTTATCTATATTTACGTTAGCTGCAAAACCTATAGAACTGTGATTAGTTCTTGCAGCTATAATGCTATCAATTCCCATAAAGGCACCACCACAAATAAATAAGATATTTGAAGTATCTAGTTGTACAAAATCCTGTTGTGGGTGTTTCCTACCACCTTGAGGAGGCACGGAAGCAACCGTTCCTTCCATAATTTTAAGTAGTGCTTGCTGTACTCCTTCTCCAGATACATCTCGAGTAATAGAAGGGTTCTCAGATTTACGAGCAATTTTATCAACCTCATCAATATAAATTATGCCTTTTTGTGCTTTTGCTATATTAAACTCAGCAGCTATCAATAAACGTAGTAAAATATTCTCAACATCTTCACCAACGTAACCAGCTTCAGTTAAAGAAGTAGCATCAGCCATAGTGAAAGGTACATCTAAAATTTTAGCAAGTGTTTGAGCAAGCAAGGTTTTACCTGAACCAGTAGGACCAATCAATAAGATATTTGACTTATTAAGCTCAACATCATTATTGCCAGATTGTACATATTCAAGTCTTTTATAATGATTATAAACTGCTACTGCTAAAATCTTTTTAGCTTGATCCTGCCCTACTACGTAATCATTTAGAACTGTACATATTTTTTGTGGTGTTGGAATTGAAGAAGTAATCTGCTTTAATGCAACTTTACTTTCTTCTTTCATAATTTCCATACACAAGTCTATACACTCATCACAAATAAATACTGCAGGACCAGCTATTAACTTCTTTACCTCATGCTGTTTTTTACTGCAAAACGAACAAATGAACTCTTTTTTATTAACTTCTACTACCATTAATTTTTCTTTATTTTATATTTATTTTTAACAGTTCTTACTAGGTTCTATGCCTGCAACTTTAAATATTCATATTTAAGGTACTTTTGTACGAAAATTAATAAAATTTTTGCTAGAATAGTTACTTCTATTTATTTCAAAGAAGCTTCATAATTTATGGCTAAAAAGAGCTGTAATTATATTATTTTAAATTTTATGTGCAGAACTTATATTACTCTTGCATACATATAGTAATCTTTATGTTCATTTGCAACTATTTCATATTTTTTAAGCAGACCTTCCATAGCAAAACCACATCGTTTTAGCACATTAATTGAACGGAAATTATTCATAATTACTGTGGCCTGAACCCTTATAATTCCTATATAATCAGCAAATTTCAAGATATTTTTTATGGATTTTAACATTATACCTTGCCCCCAGAAACAAACATCTAAATCATAGCTTATTTCTGCCCTATGATGTTCTAGATTTATTGTATTAAAACCCGCAGTACCTATTAATTTATTATCGGTTTTGAGTGCGATTCCCCAATAAAAGCTTCTATGATTTTTATATAAACTAGACCAATAACGTACTTCATTTTGAGCTTCTTCTATACTTTTAGGTCTATTACTTTCAGTTATATAAATAGCCATCTCCGGCTTAATCATATAATTTAAATAATCTTCTGCATCCACGTCAGTTAATTCCCTTAAAACTATATCATTTAAGTCAAAAACAGGGAAAGGTGCATATAAATATTCTTTATTTATCATATCATAATTTATATCATATATACTTAATAGGATCTTGTACATTATTCTTTTTAAAGGCCTCAAGTCTTATAGTGCAAGCAAGACATGTACCACAAGATAAATCGTCTTCAGTAGGATCATAACATGATATAGTATTTTTATAATCTACTCCAAGCTCAAGACCTGTTTTAATTATTTGTTCTTTAGTCATATCTATTAAAGGGGTATGAATAGTAATTTTTTTACCATGTATTCCCATATCAGTTGCTAAATTTGCCATCACTTCAAAAGATTTAATATATTCAGGACAACAATCAGGATAATGTGCCGAATCACTAGTATGTACGCCTATAAAAATATCATGAGCTCCTATTACTTCTGCAAAACCTAGAGCAAAACTTAAAAATATTGTATTACGCGCAGGTACATAGGTAACTGGTATATCTTCAGGTATCTCACTTGCTTTATGATAATGAGGGACATTTATGTTATAGTTAGTAAGAGCAGAACAGCTAAAGGCCTGCAAATCTATATGGATAATCTTATGCTGCTTGACATTATATTCTTTGACTAACTGTTTAACCTTTCGAAGTTCTGCATTGTTACGTTGCTCATAATTAAAACTTATAGCATAGATTTCATAACCAATTTTTTTCATTATAGCAAGAACTGTAGCAGAATCAGCCCCACCACTAATTAAGATAACTGCTTTTTTCATTTAATCTACACATTACTTATAAAACAATTATACTTTACTTAAATATAAAGTATATAGCAATTTTATGATTATGAAAACATCTATTAGAAGATCAACTATTAAAACTCAGGATTTTTTTACACAAAGACAACGAAACACAAAAAATAGCAGTTAAGGAGGAATAAAATTATTACAAGTATCATCATAGAAAAGCACATCACATATGTCTATTGATGAAATAATGAAATTAACCAGATTATGATGTTTCTTAAATTAAATCTTATTACAATGTGAATATTCTTGACTAGATTCTGATAATAATCTAGGATTAAACCGTTGTTTTTATTCACGGCGAGTGTAGCTCAGTTGGTTAGAGCATCAGGTTGTGGTTCTGAAAGTCGCGGGTTCAAATCCCGTCATTCGCCCCATATATACCATCCTATTTTCTGCATATAATATATGTTATGGACATCAAACTTTTATGTAGACTAGCTAAGTATTTAAGATTCTATAAAAAAGATTTGATCATTGTTATGATCTCTTTATTTAGTGTATCAGCTTCATTATTACTGATCGGTAGTGTTTTTAGAAAATTAGTAGATAATGGATTATCTGGAAACCATATTACATTAGTTAATAAATCTATATTATATGTTTGCTTATTAATTATTATTTTAAGTATTGCTAGTTTCTTTCGTTCATATTTTATCAATAATGTTGCTGAAAAGATAGTTAATCAAATAAGAAAAGAAACTTATAGTAATTTAATTAATTATGAAATTGCAGAATTTGAAGAACTAAAAATTGGAGATGTGATTTCACGTTTAACTAGTGATATAGATTTGACTGCTAATCTCATTGTTAATTTTTTATCATTTTTTATTCGCAATTCAGTGATGCTCATTGGCGGTATCATATTAATGTTTTTTGAAAGTTTTAAACTTGCTTTCATAGTAATTATTATTATTCCTATATTGCTAATCCCTCTAATTAAATTCGGCAAGCATGTTAAAGATTTATCCAAAAAAGCATTAGAATCTAAGTCACTTATAGCATCTGACATTGATGAAAGTTTTAATAATATTAGAACTATTTATGCTTTTAACAATCAAACAAATAAAATTACTGACTTTAACACTAGACTACAAGAATATTTAACATACTGTAGGACTCGTTTAAAAATTCGTGCTTTATTCTTTGCATTTTCAATAGCTTTTATATTTCTTGGTGTTAATTTGGTTATATGGATCGCTAGCTTAGATATAGTGACAGGTCATTTATCTGCAGGGCAAACTGTATCATTTATTTATTATGCAATTATTGCTGGAGTTAGCAGTGGTGGTATTTTTGAGTTGTTAAGTGAAGTGCACTTACCAATTGCAGCGCTTGAACGAATATTAACAATTATAGATAAAATACCTTCTATACATAATAGTTACTTACCATTAAAGCACTCTACTTCTATATCATTAGAATTCAAAAATATAAGTTTTTCCTATCCTTCACGATCTAATCTAAAAATTATCAATGATATGTCTTTTAAAATAAATGCTAATAAATTTATTGGTATTGTAGGTAGATCAGGCTCAGGAAAAAGTACTATAATGCAGCTATTATTACGCTTTTATTATCAAGAAAGCGGCATAATTCTTATCAACAATCAAGATATGGCTTATTTAAATCCTATCGAAATTCGTAAATTAATTGCTTATGTACCTCAAGAAGCTAGTATTTTTTCCGGTACAATAAAATCAAATATTATATTCGGTAATCCAAGAGCAAGTGATGCTGAAATAGAAGAAGTAATAAAAATTACTGGGATAGCTGAATTTGCTAGCAAAATTCATGATGGTATCAACGCTAAAATCGGTGAGAAAGGTGTTAGATTATCAGGCGGACAAAAACAAAGAATAGTGCTTGCAAGAGCCTTACTACGTAAGCCGCAAATTTTACTTCTAGATGAAGCAATGAGTGCTCTAGATAATGAAAGCGAGCAAAAACTGTTAAAGTCAATAAGAAAAATAATGAAAAGCAAGATTATCATATCAATTGCTCATCGAATTAGCAGTATAGAATCAGCTGATCATATTCTAATAATAGATAAAGGGATAGTAGTGGCTAAAGGAACTCATAATGACTTGTTACAAAATTCAGAAATTTATCGCACTATTTGTAGAGAACAATTATTATAAATGATATATTTGTTACAATCAGAGTCCTTTTATATTAAAAAACTTAAATGTTAGTTATAATTTAGCTTGAAAGCTAAATTAGCTTTGTTATAATCACGGCTACATAAATAAAAGAGGTTAACAAAATGAAAAATTTATTAAAAGCTTTATTAATTCTAGTTTTTTCAGCTCCAGTATTTGCTGGTATACCGTCTGATCCTACTTCAGTTACAACTGCTGTAATAACTGCTATGAGTGTAGATGATCAGAAAGCTTGGGTTGCTAGTTTAACATCAGATCAATATAATATGTTAAGCCCTGACGTTCAAAAATGGGTAATGGAAAATACTTCTGATGATCAGAAAAAAGCTTTAGGAATTAATCATTAGTATTTAAAGTAATGTTTTAAGGCCGGTTTATGTTAAGAGTCATTTATTCTTAGCATAAATCATTTAAGTTATTTATTAAATTTTTATACATAAAGCTTATATTCAATCCTCTGTTTGCTGTATATTTATAGTAATTTTCCATTATTCTCATTTTATATTTAATAAAGATAATTTATTCAATGATTATGATTTTTAATGTTACCAAGAGAAAAATGGCATTGCTGTATAGTTCGGAAAAATGTTCTGTATCACACCTGGATCTTGTAGGTGTTATTCCATGGTTCATTCTTATGAAAGCTGTAGTCTAGAGTAGAAATATTTAATGTGGTATGAAAATTACTTATTTTATACGATAGGAATATGGAACACTTGTATTTTTTTTATATTCTTTAAGAGTTCTAACATTCACAGGAATGACATTAAATGTGTTTTCTAAATTATATGGGCAAGGTTGCCTTGCATACAGTATTCAATTTATATCACAAATGAATTCAGAGCACCACATAACCACCAGTGTAGCAACCTTTTCATCATATCATTTGCTACTATATACAGTACATCTGACTACGCATCAACTATTTTATTATATTTCTCTCCGTAAGTGATTTTATTTTCATAGATACTGTGATCAAATTGCAGTATGACGTATAACAAACTATGCAACAAAGGATTTCTATAACTAGAAATAAATAGTGTATATTCTTTGTAAAAAAGCTAGTAAGTTATCACTTTACTGTAATTATAATTATCATAGAAATTTTAGCAAGAGAGGAAATAGATTTATTAGTTCTAAGTTTTTCTGAAATATAAGATATTATTTAATCTATCGCTTTTTATAACAGAATTACTACTAACTGCTTTATATTATTTTACTTATAGTTAGTAATTTAGGTGATACTTATGTAAGCTAATTATTATAGTAGGTTTATTGATTTTTAATCTTGGTAGTATATTTTGCATATTTGCAAATAATTATGAAAGTATATTTTTTGGAAGACAAATAAATAAGGAAATATAAATTTCTTTAAAGGAATATATAACTATTTTCAAATCATATAAAGTCATTAATATTATAATACTTACTATAATTTTCTCTTCCTTTAAGGATATTATGGATATTGTAATCATTCCTATTTTATATATGCTAAGATTTAGCCGTAACTAATGACATCTTTATTTTTTATCATGAGCTTTTCAAGTAGCTATTGCTTTCAAAAATTCGCTATTAAAAATTGCTTCTATTTTAGAGTTATATTTATAATTACTATTCTTACTAGGAAATAGTACATTAGTTATATATTATTATTAATAATCCTTTAATCATAATAATAGTTACGCTATTATTATCACTTAGTGCCTAGTAACACATATGGCCTTATTATTATTAAAAATGTGGTAAATCATGTATGACCGCTATTTCTATTTTAGCTAGATTGATTCTAATAGCATTTAGCCTATAATTATTAAAAGGCTATCTATGAACAGTATTTTGCACCTCTTGGTATACTATATGTGTTATTTTGCTATTTAGTTTATTAATGCTATCTAAATATAATTAAAATCTTTGAGATTTTCAGTGAGGTAAAAATAAAAAGTGACTAATCAAAGTTTTATCTTTAAAATAGCTTTAAGATATTTTAGAGCTAAGAAAAATGAAAAATTTGTTTCTATTATTTCTGCTTTTTCTTTACTTGGTGTAATGATTGGTGTTGCAGCATTAATAGTGGTCATGTCAGTTATGAACGGTTTTCATATAGAGCTTACTAAAAATATTATCGGTTTAAACGGTGATATAGTAATAAATTCAGTAGAAGGTAATATTGATAATTATGAAGACATAAAAGCTAAGATTCTTAAACAAGATTATATAGAATATATAACATTTATTGCTTATGGTCAAGCTCTCGCACTTGGTAAAAGTAACAATAGTGGCGCAGTTGTTAAAGGTATTGACTTAAAAGATTTAAGCTTTAAAAATGAAATATTAAAAAATATAAATTTTGGTAGTTTTAATAATTTTCATGGCAAACATGTAATAGCTTTAGGAGGAGAGTTAGCAGCGAATTTAGGCATAACTATTGGAGATAAAATTAGATTAATTGCACCAAATTTGATTTCTACTACTTTTGGCAGTGTGCCAAGATCAAAGGAATTTAAAGTTATCGCAATTTTTAATAGCGGTATGTATGATTACGATTCAGCAACTATATTAATGCCATTAGAAGCTGCACAAAATTTTTTATCTCTTGGCAATAATATTAATTTAATCGAAGTTAAGAGTTTTGATCCCGATAAAGCTCTTGCATATTCATATAAATTACAAATATTACTAGGACCAACAATGCGAGTAACTAGTTGGCAAACCATGAATTCACACTTTTTAAATGCACTTGCTGTTGAACGTACTGCAATGTTTACCATTCTTTCTTTAATTATTATAGTTGCTGCATT
This sequence comes from Candidatus Rickettsia mendelii, assembly GCF_057543435.1. Classification (NCBI taxonomy): domain Bacteria; kingdom Pseudomonadati; phylum Pseudomonadota; class Alphaproteobacteria; order Rickettsiales; family Rickettsiaceae; genus Rickettsia; species Candidatus Rickettsia mendelii. Next base: position 24,353 of record NZ_BTGX01000015.1, read on the forward strand.
TAATATTATTTCAAGCTTATTTATGTTAGTTAAAGACAAAACATCAGATATAGCAATTCTTAAAACAATGGGGGCCAGTACTAAGCAGATAATGCTTGTTTTTATCTATAATGGAATGTTTATTGGATTACTTGGCACAATGCTTGGAGTGGTTCTTGGTATTACTTTTTCCTATAATATTCAAACTATCAAGAACTATTTAGAGCGTATAACCGGTACTAAAATTTTTGAAGCAGCGATTTATTTTCTTTATAGCTTGCCTTCAGAAGTAAGAATTAAGGATATTATTCTAATTACTTCTTTATCTATAATATTGTGCTTCTTTGCTACAATTTATCCTTCTTATAAAGCCTCAAAATTAAATCCTGTGGACGCCTTAAGATATGAATAATAATGTTCTAGTTTTAAAAAAAATCTCAAAACAATATAACCAAGGTAAGACAATTATTAGCGTATTAGATAATCTTAATTTAATAGTTAATGAGGGTGAATTAATTGCCATAATCGGCTCTTCAGGTAGCGGCAAATCAACTTTATTACATATCGCTGGCTTGCTTGATAAGCCAACTAATGGTCAGGTTATAATACCAAGTAGTGAACATAAGAAAAATCATCTTATTCGTCTTCATTATTTAGGCTTTATCTATCAACAGCATCACTTACTTAAGGATTTTACTGCTCTTGAAAATGTTATTATGCCAAGACTTATTAGTGGCACTAACCAACAAGAAGCAATAGATGACGCAACCAAGATATTAGATAATTTAGGACTCAACAAAAAGCTATATAATATGCCAGGAGAATTATCAGGAGGAGAACAACAACGTGTTGCAATAGCTCGCAGTTTAGTCAATAAACCTAAAATTATTTTAGCAGATGAACCTACAGGTAATTTGGATCCCAAAACTACAAATGAAGTATTTAATTTATTTTTAAAAGTAGCAAGAGAGCAAAACACAGCAGTTATTATGGTAACACATAACCATGAGTTAGCATATAAAATGGATAAATTATATCAACTAAAGCATGGATTATTAAATATAGCTTGATTTAGTGTCTTAAAATTCAAATAATAATTATTTGATATTTTTTTAATGAAGGTTAATGATGGCTGAACCTATTACTTTTTTTGACCGATATAATTCATTAGTACAAAATCCTGAGCTAGCAGCCTACTGGAAACAGATTATTGAAAAAGCTGATCATATTTTTTTTTACAAATGAAAAAGATCAAAATTTAGCTATAAGTGAAAATATAGTAAACCAAGATAAAACTACTACAATTAAAGATGCATATATAAATTTATTATCAGTTTTTAATAATCTTATATACAATCACAAAATTGATCAATGGCTTTCTGGTACAATACCTGATAAAACCAAATTAGATAAAATAATAAAAACTGCTAAAAATCAAGGTGGTAGAGTGATCATAGAAACCTGGCCTATTTCTGTAGATGAAGCTACGAATCTTATAACAGCTAAATTCGGTATTACTTCTGAAGATCAAATTTATGGACTGAAACTTGAGATTAATGAAATTTTAAAAGACCAAAGTAATGCTGCAGAAAATTTGAAAAAATATGTATTACAGATATCCAAGAAATGTAAAAAAGAGTTAGGTAAAGCGGAAATAAATCCTATTGACTTTAATTTTGATACAAAAAAAGTGATAAAAAATAATATGCCGGATAATATACAAATAAAACAGATAAAACAATATAACACTATAAAAGAAAGCCAATCGGAATCACTAGGATTCTTTAGGATAGTTCTTACTTATCTAAGAAATATACCCACTTGTTTTGAAGAAGCTATATTGGGTAAAAAAGAAAATTCATAAACTCCAAAAGAGCTAATGCAACGAGGGCAATGGGTAAATTCTAAACCTATATGGCAACAACTAGAAATACCTAAAAAAGAATTATCATTGATTACAAAAACGAATTCTAAAATTAGTTCTAACAATATAGAAAATATACAAAAACCAGGTTACTTGTATACTGGAGATGATATAATCAACATATTAGAAGCAAATTTAGATAAAAATAAGGTCTTTATAGTTCATCACATTGCTTTAACAGAATCTAAAATCGTAAAAGATAAGCTTAATTTAGTAATACATCATGATGTAATTGTAGATAATAAAACTGTACTCATACCTATTAATACAGAACATAAGCATTGGGTGAGCATGATTTTAGTAAAGAAATACTACAAATGAGATAATATTTACTTATAATGATCCTATAGGTAAGTCATTAAGCGAACGCTTGGAAATAAAGCAATTTATTACTGAAATTTATCCTAGTGCAAAAATAATAGATTTAAACACTCCACAACAAGAAAATGCTTATGATTGTGGAGTTTTTGTATGCGATAATTTAATAAAATTGTCTAAAGGTCAGGCAATCCTCTCTACAGAACAATCTAAAGGAAATGGATTAAGTTTAAGAAATGCTCAATCTGAAACATTGACACAAGATTTAATAAAACAAAAAGTATAAAAGCTTGAAAAGCAATGCTAATAAAATAACTCACAAATAACTAATTCTAGGCTCTTGTATAAGTCAAAGAAAAAATAATTCATCTAGAAGCCTCTAATAATAAAAAAACATTAGGCAAAATTTATAATTACTAATATAATTATTTATAGTTAATTTATACTCTAACAAGGAATGACTACAATACTTGTAATCATTATCATAATAATGATCACCTTATCTGCATTATTTGCTGCTACTGAGACTGCTATTACTGCTTCTTCTCCTGGGAAGATTCATAAGCTTAAAATTGCTGGTAACAAGCATGCAAAAATAGTTTTAGAAGTTTTAAAGAAAAAAGAAAAAGTTATAGGGACTTTACTAATCGGTAACAGTCTAATCAATACAGTTTGCACTACTATTGCTACTACTCTCTTTATTAGCTTTCTTGGCGATAATGGACCATTGATTGCCTCCGGTGTTATGGCTTTTATAATTATTGTTTTTGCTGAAGTAGTGCCGAAAGCAATAGCTGTTGCAAAAGCTGAACAATTAGCATTAAAAATGGCTTCAACTATCATAATATTTCTAAAGCTTTTTAAACCTATAAATGCTGCTCTTGATTATATTACAAAAATATTTTGCTTTATATTTCGTATTAATTTAAACCCTCAAATATCAGGTACTGAGGAGGTGAGAGGTGTTATTGAGCATTACCATCAGGAAGGTGGTGTTTATAAATCTGATCGTAATATGCTAGGTGGAATTTTAGATATACGAAATATGACAGTATCAGAAATTATGACTCATAGGAGTAATATTATAGCTCTTAATATTGACTTGCCTTATGAAGTAATAATTAAAACTTTATTATCAGGTTCTCATACACGTATACCTTTATGGCGTGATAACAGAGACAATATAATTGGTATTCTCAATTTAAAAGATTTACTTAAAGCATTATATGAAAATAACAATGATGCAAAAAAGATTAATATCAATGAACTCCTCACTCCACCTTGGTTTATTCCAGAAAATGCACTTGTAGTAGATCAGTTACATGCATTTAGGGAGCGTAATAATCATTTTGCAGCTGTTGTTGATGAGTATGGTGATATACAAGGAATCGTTACTCTTGAAGATGTAATAGAAGAAATAGTAGGACCTATTACCGATGAGCATGATAGGCATAATAACGAAATTATTAAAAAGTCTGATTACGAATTTGTTATAAAAGGCAATACGACTATTAGAGATATTAACCGAGAACTTGATTGGAATCTACCAGATGATGATGCGAATACTATAGCAGGATTAATAATACATAAAATTGCTAGAATTCCAAATCAAGGAGAGATAATTGAAATATTTAACTTAAAGGTAGTTATTTTAAAGAAAATTGCTAATAAAATTGATAGTGTAAAAATTACCGTATTACCTACTATTGAGGAAGCAACAATTAGTGAGTGAGATAGGCAATTTTTTACTGCTAGCTACAATGTGTTTAAGTAGCTTATCAATTATTGTTCTATCTGTAATCTTTTATTTCGCTAATACAAAAGTGGGAATCCATAAAAAATTTTTTTCACTTATTGTTATTTATTTACTGGGTTCTCGCTTCTACAGGAATTACAGCAAACATGTTAATCAACATTGCTTCATTACTTTGACATTTTATCTGAGTACTTTATGCACATTATTTGCTTTTTTCATTCTAATTTATGTTTTCATTATTTCTGATTTTTCATTACAAAATGTTTTCTTAAATTCTAGTACTTTAAAGCCATTAATATATAAAATAGCAGGTAGCTGGTCAAGTCATGAAGGTTCTATGTTATTATGGTTTTCTTTATTACAGATCATTAGTGGTTGTTATACATTTCTACTTAAAAATCAAAATGATAAAATTCTATCTATTATGATTCTATCAATAATACAATTATTTTTTAGCAGTTTTATTTATTTTACGTCTAATCCATTTAATATTTTTTTACTCAGACCTAAAGAAGGTTTAGGACTAAATCCAATGCTACAAGATATTGCTCTTAGCATTCATCCCCCTCTACTTTACTTAGGCTATGTTAGTTATGTAGTACCCTTTACTTGTAGTTGTATTATTTTAATCACTGAGAATTTTAAATCAGAAAATTTACATTTACTCAGAATATTTGCTGGTGTCGGTATTTTATTTACTACTATTGGAATTAGCCTTGGTTCTTGGTGGGCATATAGAGAACTCGGGTGGGGAGGATTTTGGTTTTTTGATCCGGTAGAGAATATTTCATTATTTCCTTGGCTATCAGGAATTATGCTACATCATTTTATAATAGTTACTATAAAAACGCAACGTATGCAAAACTGGACAATAATTTTCTCAATTATTACTTTTTTATTAGTAATATTTAGCACTTTTTTAGTGCGCTCAGGTTGTATTACTTCTATCCATTCTTTTGCGTTCTCACCTGAGAGAGGTATATATCTGTTTGCTATATTTTTGATTATGTCACTTGGTTCAATCGGGTTATATAGTAGTGTTAGAAAAAACAAATCTTATCATGCTGCTATTATGCATATGAAAACAGGCATCCAGAAAAATAATATACAAAACTTTTATTGTAGTTATTTTCCATATGTCTGCTGTTACTGCACAAAAAAAAATAGTATACTCCTTGGCAATATACTTTTCCTTTTTAGTCTTATCGTATTAATATGTGCTACACTTTATCCACCAATCTACTCTTTATTTAACGATAAACCAATTATTATTAATGAAACATTTTTCATTAATAATTTCGTTATTTTTGCTATCCCTATTCTTTTCGCTATAGGGATTTTTACTACTAAAAGCTCTTTAAAAAAACATATTATCATTTTAATATTATCTTTAATAATAACTTATTTAATATCGTTTAAAGTAAGATTTAGAATTATATCAATTTTGACTACAATCTCTTCTATATTTCTAATGCTACATAATATTTACTATTTTTTAGTAGAAACTGATTTTTTAAAAAATAGACTTGAAGTAAGTAATGCCAGCATGATTCTTGGGCATTTTGGTTTTGCACTTATTGCATTTAGTATTACAATGAATGGGCTATTACAAAGCGAACTAGATTTTACTGGTAAAATTGGAACAAGTAAAACTTTTGATAAATTTAAAGTCACATTGCAAAATGTTAAGTTTGCGCAAGGTAAAAATTATTATAGACAAATTACTGAGTTTTGGATTGAAGATAATAACTATAATATAACTATATTGAAACCAGAGAATAGGCTATATATAGTTGAGAAGAGTTTATCACAAGAAAGCAATATATATTCTTATTTATTATACGATCTTTATGCAGTTTTAAGTAATATAGACGATGATGTAATTCATGCTAAAATATATTATAGACCAATGATGAGCTTTATTTGGCTTGGAGTTATTCTTACTGCATGTGGCTTTTTTATTGCATTACTCAGAAAAAAAGTTTAGTTACTGTCAAATATTGAGGTAGTATATCTATAATTCCAAATAAATGATAAAAATAAATAGAAGTGAAAAATCGAGGTAAAAATACTAGTTTTAATATTATAAGCATTAATGCAAGAATGATATGGGCTAAAAATTTCATAGGTGATGCACTTTTAATGCTCTAAGATTCATAGAATTTTATATTTATATAGATAAATGTAAATGGTAATCTTAAGCTCTTTAGTATGATGATAAATAAAAATATAATGCTATAGTTAGTAACGCGTAAAGCATTTAATTTCCTTTTCTCTAAGGCTTCCTATATGTTGATACTAATTTTGTTACTTTCATTTCTCATGTACTTTATAAAAAGTATCAAGTATATCAAATATATTTTGATATACATTTCTTTATAAATCTCATGATTTTTCCTCTTCTTTCTTCACTTACTTATCATATACATACTTTAAACCATACAGCTTTAGATGATAAGTTATTTAGAAAAGCTAAAAAGACTATTAGAGAAATATTAAAAAGTTTTGAACACTTACTACATATCTTGGAATAAATAATAAGTTAACTTAACTTTGCATAAATGTTATAAATAACACTTTGATTACAAGAATTTAGAATTATGCATGATTTTGAGCTTTCTTTTCTAGCTTTTCAAAATGATTTAATCCAAAAGCAAATCCTAAATTTATAGGCATTAAAATAGTAAGCATCCCCCAATTTCCTAAGTACTGTACTACATAAACAAAACCAAAAGAAGTAATAATATATATTAATGCTCGTGACAAAGCATGAGAGACACTAGTATAAGTAAAGCGTTTAAAAACTGGAAAATGCTTAAAAAATATTGGTACAGCTGGAACACTGCTAGAGATAAGTAGAATAAAAATTGCTTGAAATATTAATAAATTATGAACACTAGTAATATTATCTAACACATATGGACACACTAAAGTTAATATTGAAAATATTATTAATTTTGTTCTAACAATTTTTAACGGATGTATATAATAGCTTAAATAAGCTAGTAATAAAACGCTTATTAATTGTACTATTGAAAGAATAAAATTATGTTTTATAACTTGCTCTGAACTATAACCAAAAGTATCTATGAGAATACTACCGCAATAAAAATATGCAAAATAAAAACATGCAGGCCATGAACATTGTATTAAAAACAAAGATAGAATAGTTTTTTTACTTACCTTCTTATTCCATACTAAGCTATTTTCTACTATCTTAGTATCATAATTTACTTTTTCAAGGGCTAATTTTATTCGACGTTTAGCATTTGAAAAATCTGCTGTTTCTTGTAATGCAGTTCTTGCAGCCATACCAATTATGGCAATTATTGCTCCTATCCAAAAAGCATAACGCCAATTAATTCCATGAGAAGTTATAAAAGTAGCAAAACCTACTGCTCCCATCATACCAAAAGCTACGAAAACGGAAACCATTGTTACTGCTGGGTATTGAGCTGGTGGCAAAATAGTTTCAGTTAAATAAAGTTCTGCTCCTATGGCTTCTCCCATAGAAGCCATGCCTTGAATAATACGACACATTGTAACTAATAAAGTTGCAATTATGCCTTTTTCTGCGTAAGTTGGAATTATCGCCATAACTACACATGTAGCTGCCATCATAAAAGTTGTTATAACAACTGTAGACTTACGACCGATATTATCACCAAGCCAACCAAATATTAAAGCTCCTATTGGTCTAAAAATAAATGTTGAACAAAAAGCAGTAGCTGAATATATAGCAGCAGTCTGAGGGGCAATTTTGGGGAAAAATAACTCATTAAGTAGTACTGCCATATGCACATATAGCATAAGATCAAAATATTCAAGAAATGTACCTATAGATACTAATCCAATTGCTTCCTTTTGCTTACGTGTTAAACTTCTTTGCTCTTTTTTATAACCTAGCATAATCTCTTTGCAAAAAATTAAATTATAAAAAAGCTATACTTTTCTACGTGAAAGTCAATAAGAAATTTTACCTTAGATGATGAATATTAACGTTAGTTAAGGGTAAAAATAGATAGAAGTTAGGAATAGAGAGATTAAAAATATTAGTTTTAATATTATAAGTATTAACACAAGTATGATATATACTAAAAAGTTTATAGATAATCTGTGCTTTGAATGTATCTAAGATTTATCGACTTTTTTAGAACATTAAATATAGATTCAATTTTATAATAAAACTTATATAACAAATGATTGTCATCTTTTGCGGTATCCTATGTAGATATCAGGTAACACATGAGAATATATTAAGTTATTAAATAAGTTTTTAGATATATACCTTTAGTCAGTAACTCATAAAGCGTTAATTTTCTCTAAGGCTGTCTATATGTTAGTACTAATTTTGTTACTCTTATTTTTTATATACTTTGCAAAAAGTATCAAGTATACTTGATATATATTTCTTCATTGCTGAGTACATATTTTAAAATTAAAATACTATGTAACCCAACACTCTATCCTTGTAAATCTCTTATTCCTTTCTTCCTTATCATAAATCCATATTTATATAGTTTCCTAGAAGATAAAAGTATAGGTATTAAAATGAAAGATATTAGTAGCTGAATTTTTTATGAATTAGTAAAAAAATATAAATTTTATAATTAAAGATAAAAGATATATTTCAAGAACATATATTATTTATGTGTAACCATTCTTTACAAGAACATTATTTTAGTGATACTTTAAATTAAGGTTGTTATACAGCATTAACAAAAATTTTAGGAATGGCACCTGATTAGTTCTTAGCTAAAACACATAGTTAATTTTTCATTTTAACAGCCCAAAGTGTTAGCATTGATATTGCAGTTATATATATTGCAATTGATAAGGAACTACCAGTTATATGCCAAAGTGTTAAGCAAATGGAAGGAGTAGAATGTCCAATTAGTGAAGAGCCTATACTACTGCCAATACCTACCAATATATATTTATCAGCAGTTTTAAATAAATCATTCAGCCAGCAATTTAAAGGTACTAAAAAAGTAACCCCTAGCACTATAATCCAAATACGTATGAAATTAACATACCATATAGATGAATTATTTAAGAATATCCATAAGGGAAGTATAGTTAAACTTATTAGAATAAGAGTAATGCTTAATATTTTAAGATAATGTAGTTTTCTTGTTAGATGCCCAATTATTAGAATCATGATTGTATCAAAAATTAAAAACTCAGTATTAAACTCCATCATTGTTTCTAAGGATATATCAGTGATAAGCGGAATAAAGCTATTCATAAATACAAAAGGTATAATATAAGTCATATAAGAGAAGCCAACTGCAAAACTAACTCGTGAGATATTTAGTTTATTATTCCAAATTGTATTTAAATCATGTACTAACGGTCTAAATATTGATTTATTTGATTGAGATAGCTCTATACTAATAATAGAATCACTTTTTCTTAAAAAATAACCAACAAGCATAGTAAATCCGCCAAATATAAAACATAAACGCCAATATTGATTATAATCTGCATTTAAAACTACAGTGCTAATAAATGAAGCAAGAATAATACCAAGCATAGTAGAAGTCTGATAAAGGTAAGAAGCTTTAAGTGCCTTTTGCTCCTCTTTATTTTCTAAAATATATAATTTAGCAATAGAGCACTCGCCTTCAGAATATATACCTTGCAATGTTCTTATGACCAATAATAATAGCGGCGCAAGCCATCCTATTTGTGCATATGAAGGTATTGCTCCGATGAGAGCAGTACTTAAAGCAACATAGATTAAAGAATGTGACAAAGCAAAAACCCTACCATATTTTTTAGCAATCACTCCAAAAAAATAAGAACCTATGAGACGAGTAAATAAAGAGGTTGCAAGAATACTATAGGTAAGTATTAGGCTAACTATTGTATCATGGTTTGGAAAGAAAATACTGGCAAGTAGCGGTGCAAGAAACCCATAAAGCGCAGTATCAAAATGATCCATCGCATTACCGATCAGAATAGAAATATCCCTTTTATTTAATAAGTTGCTCATATGCCAATCGTTGGAAATTTTATAATGGATTATAAGTATGTAATCCTCCTTGTAAATATTTTTTTTAAAGGTATTATTGTACAAATAATTTGATATTTCCTTAAGTGTATTATTACTATGGAAGTAGAGTGTTAGTATGTCATTCCCGTGAAAATCTAGTAGAAAATATAAAAAATAATTTAATTCCATCAAAACTTGTAATTATTTGAACTACATTAAGTTTATTTATTCTGGATTCCAGCGTTCGCAGGAATGACATGATGACATAGAGATTATACAGAATTTATGAGGTTTTAACAGTGACTATTAATTAAATGAATAATTCAAAATCTATTAAATTTATTACTTTTGAAGGCGGAGAAGGGGTTGGTAAATCGACTCAATGTCAAATGTTGTATGAGTATTTGAAATCTAAAAATATTCCTGTTATGTTAACTCGAGAAGTCGGTGGTACTGCAATAGCTGAACATATGCGTGAAATTCTAATGTGTAAGGAATTACTGCCAATGTCTGAGTTATTACAAGCTATGGCAGCACGTTATGATCATATGGTTAAGAAGATTATTCCTGCTATTCAAGAAGGATATATTGTAATATGCGATAGATTTCTTGATTCAACTACATGCTACCAAGGATTGGAGCTAGAAAACGGCATAGATTTAGTTTATAATCTGCACAAAACTTTAATGCCATCTCTTATGCCTAATATTACATTTTTTATTGATGTAGAGCCAGAAATTGCAATTAAAAGGGTAAATCTACGAAATATGAATAATAAATTTGATGTAAAAGGGTTGGATTTTTATAAAAAAATTTATGATTGTTTTAAGGAATTAAGTAATAGATTTTCTGAGAGAATAGTAACAATTAAGGCATCAAACCTTGATTCTACTAGGGTGCATGAAATAATAAAAAAACATTTAACATTAACATGAAGAATACTTACTACATTACGACTCCTATATATTACGTTAACGATACTCCTCATATTGGTCATGCTTATACCAGTGTTGCAAGTGATGTCATTGCTCGTTTTATGCGTCTTAGTGGTAAGGAAGTGATGTTTCTGACAGGCACTGATGAACATGGACAGAAAGTAGAAAAAGCGGCTATTAGCAAAAATATTGATCCACAAAAATTTACTGATCAAACATCAGAAAGTTTCCGTCATCTTATTGCTGTTATGAATATTTCTAATGATGATTTTATTAGAACAACGCAAAATAAGCATAAAAAAGCAGTTGCTATTTTTTGGAAGAAGTTATTAGATAGTGGGTCTATTTACAAAGGGGTCTATGAAGGTTGGTATGCAGTGCGAGATGAAGCTTTCTATGATGAATCAGAGTTAACAAGTGATCATTTAGCACCTACTGGTGCACCAGTTGAATGGGTTAAAGAGCCTAGCTATTTTTTTAATCTTTCAAAATGGCAGGATAAATTACTTGAGTTTTATGAAATAAATCCTGATTTTATCAGACCTGTATCTAGGCGTAATGAGGTAATTAGCTTTGTTAAATCAGGCTTAAAAGATTTATCCGTATCGCGTACTACTTTTAATTGGGGAATAAAAGTCCCAAATGATGAAAAACATATAATTTATGTTTGGCTTGATGCACTTACTAATTATATTTCTGCTTTAAATTATCCTGATAAAACTGATAAATACAGTAAGTTTTGGCCAGCAGATTTGCATGTAGTAGGTAAAGATATATTACGTTTCCATGCTGTTTATTGGCCTGCTTTTTTAATGGCTGCAGAAATTCCATTACCTAAAACCATTATGGCTCATGGTTGGTGGACTAATGAAGGACAGAAAATTTCTAAATCACTTGGTAATACTATTGATCCAATTAAATTGATAGATGAATTCGGGGTTGATCAAGTTAGATATTTTTTAATGCGTGAAGTAACATTCGGTGCAGATGGTAATTTTGCATTTAGTAATCTAATTGCCCGTATTAATAGTGAGCTATCGAATAAAATAGGTAATCTACTGCAACGTACTACTACTTTTGTTTATAAAAATAATAATGGTGAAGTACCATTAATTGAGCAAAATATTATAGATAAAATATATGAGTCACCGATTCTGAAAATGGCAGTTAAATTTGCTGAGCAGAATAACTTGTTAATAGAAAAAATTGAGATTAATAAAATTCTTGAGAACATTATTAATTTAACTGAAGAGGCAAATATTTATATTGATAGTGAAGCTCCTTGGAACTTGAAGAAAACAGATCCTGTTAAAATGCTAGAGGTACTATATGCTTTATTAGAGGTTTTACGCTACATTGCTATAATGCTGCAGCCTTTTATGCCGACGTCAGCAAATAAAATGCTTGATCAGCTTGGAGTAAGTAAAGCAGAAAGATTATTTAAGTATCTATCGCGTAATTATGCTTTAACTACAGGATCTAATATTTTAAAGCCTGCTATAATATTTCCAAAATATGAAAATGAATAATATTTTAATAGATTCACATTGTCATCTTAATCTGCTTGCAGAATTTATGAATTTAGATTTCATAATTGAAAGAGCTATGGCGAATAATGTGCAATATATGCAAACTATCTGTACTAAGCTTGACGATTTACCAACTATTTTAGAAATAGCTGAAAAATATGAAAATGTTTTTGCTTCGGTTGGTGTACATCCATGCGAAATAAATATGGACAAAAAACTAATTATTGCTTCAGAAATTATAGCTCTTACTGCTCATCCGAAAGTTATAGGAATCGGAGAGACAGGTCTTGATTACTATCATCAGCCATATGATAAAAAGTTACAGAAAGATTTATTTGTAGAGCATATACATACAGCTGCTTTTACAAAACTACCTCTTATAGTTCATACAAGAAATGCAGATGAAGATACAATAGATATTTTAGCCTCAGAAATAAGAAACGCACAGTTTTCTGGATTAATACATTGCTTTACATCTTCAAAAAAGTTAGCAGAGAGAATGATAGATATTGGTTTATATATTTCAATCTCTGGTATTTTAACTTTTAAAAAAGTGCTAGATTTACAAGAAATAGTCAAATATGTACCGCTTGATAGGCTATTAATTGAAACTGACTCGCCTTATTTAACTCCCGCTCCTATGCGTGGTAAGCAAAACGAACCAGCTTTTATTATATATGTTGCCAAGAAAATTGCTGAATTAAAAAATATTACTTTAAAAAAAGTGGCAAATGTTACTACTCAGAATTTTGAAGTTCTGTTTTCTAAATTCAAAAAATATATAACATAAGTATATAATTATCTCAGCTAATAATTCATGATTGAAATTTTTAAAATAAGGTGTAAATTGTGTAAAAGATTTCAATTATTATTAGTAACACAATATGAAATTTGATAGTAAAAGTGCAATTATCAGGTTTTTAAAATAATATGAAGAATAAAAAATCACGCCTTTCAAAGTAACTAAACAGCTTATAGCAAATTATCTTGAGTATGGTCTAGGAGAAAAACAAATGCAAGTAGAAATAAGAGGTGGATAGAAGCAAAAACTCAAGAAGAATATAAAGATAAGAAGATATAGATATTTACAGGTGTATTAATAATACGCTTTTTGCTGGGTCAAAACAAGAATCTAAAAGATTTTACTATACTCAAAAGACTAATTGTCAACTAGATAATTAAAAATTAATAGAGCATTCTAGAATAGTAAAATTAAATGAGATAAACATAAAAAAATAACTGAATGAGAATATTCTTATTTTTTTAGAATTCCTTGAAAATGAATTGGAAATTCATAACATATCTATTAATCATAATTTAAAACAAGGGAAGAACAAACAGTAATAGGTGGTTACATCCTAATTGGGTAGTATGGAGGGGATAGGTAATAAAAGAATGTGCTACTATATATTGTGTAAGCAAGCTAAACTTTAATCTTTTGAAGTAAAAATAAGTATTAATTGTATCAATTTACGAGAATATTTTTTCTAAGCTTTATAACACCAGAGGCACATTATAGTCATTTAGTCGCTGCTGATTTAACTGAAAGTAGAGAACATGATACTAGACATGAACTTGAAATGCTATGTGCAAGGCATTGTATAGGTTTTATTTTAGCAAATATAAAACATTCTATTTTTCTATAGGAGTGAGACCGCAAGTAGAATAGAATTTCTAATAGACTAGCAAAAGAAAATACAGAATTTTAAAAGTTATATGAAGTTTGTTTTAGAGTTCTAAAAAATAGTGATGTTTTTGCTTATACTTAATTTTATATTAATAAAATTTTTTAAATTACCTAAAAAGCAGAAAGTAAAAAATATTTTATGTTTTTAGTTTTATGGATATCTTTGATTAACAGCCCATTATATAATTGTTCTACAAAAAATAATTTTTTTAACAGCTCTTAGTATATTATTATTGTCACGTGGTTATAAAAACTTAAGTTATCAATTCTAAAAATAGATAGAATAGAAATTTTTTTAATGTTAAACATTAAGTACATGATTCATTATTTAAAATTTTAGGAATAAGTTATGATTAATTGTAATTTAAATACTAATTATACATATTATATGTTAGAGGGGCTTAGAGCGCAAGTCGCTCCAATGCATTTAGGCATAAAGATTTTAAAAGAAGCATGTGAACGTGAGCCATTAGAAGATAATGGTTTTGCAAGGATTATGCATGCTTATTTAACGCTTTGTGAGCGTATGACTAGAAAATATGAAAAACCGAAATTTAATATTCTTGAAACAATTGTTGATAATAAAACCTATAATATCAATGAAGAAGTTATATTAAAAAAGCCTTTTTGTGAATTACGACATTTTGTTAAAACAAGTTTTAAGGAAGAATTACCTAAGTTATTAATAGTAGCACCTATGGCAGGGCATCACGCTACATTACTTAGGTCAACCGTACAAGAATTATTGCCATATACGGATGTTTATATTACGGACTGGATAGAAGCAAGCTATGTACCGCTTGAAGCAGGGTCCTTTGATATGGATAATTATATTGATTATATAATAGAATTTATCAATTTTATAGGACAAAATGTTCATACTATGGCAGTTTGTCAACCTACCGTTCCATTACTTGCTGCTATTAGTTTAATGTCAGAAACCAATAATCCTAATGTGCCAAGTTCAATGGTTTTGATAGGTGGTCCTATTGATGCTAGAAAAAATCCTACTCTAGTTAATGAATTCGCCTTAAGTAAAAGTTTAGAATGGTTCTGTAAAATGTTTACAATGCAAGTACCGCCTAACTATCCTGGTCATGGTAGAAAGGTATATCCTGGTTTTCTTCAACTTGCCAGTTTTATAAGTTTAAATCTATTTCGTCATATAGATTCACATTTAGAATTATGGCAAAGCTTGTTAAATTGTGATTATAAAAAGGCTGATCATACTATTAAATTTTATGATGAGTATTTAGCAGGTATGGATATGCCGGCAGAGTTCTATCTACAAACTATTGATGAAGTATTCCAACAATTTGCGTTAGCAAAAGGTAAATTAGTTTCTGAACAGCGTCCTATTAATTTAAAAAATATTACCAATTGTGCTCTCCTTGGTATTGAAGGAGAATTAGATGATATTGCAGCCGTAGGACAAACAAAAGCTGCTTTAACACTTTGTCCAAATATACCTGAATCAATGAAGAGATATCATTTACAAAAAGGAGTAGGACATTACGGTGTATTTAGTGGAAGTAAATTTAAACAGTTTATAGTACCTATCATTAAAGATTTTATCTATTATTTTGATAAAGCTAATTTCAAACAACCTGAAACTAAAACATTATAGAATATATTACTATAAGTTATTTTTGAGATACCATGGTCAAGCATGTTATTATACTAATCTTGTATGTTATTTCTGCTACTTACCGCGGCGTAGGCATAACATCAATTGCCTTTTTAAACATGTAAGTAATAAGCTCATACAATACTAGGTCAAGCTACGGCATAGTATTTAAAACTATTTTAAAATTAACACAATAATGCTCTTCTAGGAGAAATGCAGTATCGGCTTAGTAATATCTATAAAAAAGAACTAAAACTGATGTATAATTTGTTATTTTCTAGATTGCTACAGCATCGTTGATGTTTCGAGAAACAACATCTACTTTAATTAAGATGCTCAATTTAGGTTTTTTATTCAGTTTTATTAGCATTTTGAGCTTCTTGTTGTTGTTTTTTATATTCTTCTGCTTTTTCTTCTATATAATTAAAAAAGAAATAAGTAAAAGTTAAAAAACCGGTCAAAGTAATACCAAATGCTATTAATATTGCTTTAAGTTGCTTTCGTGAATCTTCAGCTTTTAGCCTTTTTTCTTCTTCATATTCGTCAATTTTAAATTCAGATATTGTTATTTGTTTTTCTTGTGTATTTTCCATGTTGTAACTCATAATATCATTAGTTTTTAGTAACATAGAAATCAATTTTATTATCAACTAAAAAGCACTTCTTGATTACTAAGTTGCTGCTATAACCTACATATTTTAAAAGTTTATAAGATTAGCTCTATTTTAATGATGGAGTTTAGCATCATTCTTGAGTGGAAATAGGATATATAGGATATATAAGTAATAACAGCGAGTCAATAACTTTGAATATTAG
>NZ_BTGX01000016.1:0-66341 GCF_057543435.1 Candidatus Rickettsia mendelii
TCTTGTTAAAATAGCAATAAGCAGTTATAGGGAATCTATAGAGTATTCATTACATCTTGTAATTAATCATAAAGAAATAATTATGACAATTAAATTACTAAAGCTAATAGTACTAATTTATCAACAATAGGTGATATAATAACTGAATTACAAAACAAAATCTTTGATGATAAAAGATATATATCCAAAGATTAATTTAATAACTTATATTCTCATGAGTTACCTTTATTTACAGGAAATACAGAAAAAATGAAAATCATTTGTTAGATATAGAAGACATAGTTTTATTATGCAAAAGATCGTTCATTCATTGAATCTATATTTAATGTTCTAAAAAAGTCTATGAATCTTAGAGCATTCAAAGCACAAATTACCTATGAACCTCCTATTCTATATCATTCTTGTGTTAATACTTACAATATAAAACTAATATTTTTAATCTCTCTATTCCTAACTTCTATCTATTTTTATCCTTACCTCACACTGAGCTCACGATTAAATTGTAGCATAATAGATGGATTTTTTGAGCTATGCAACAGCAAGAAATCTTATTAGAGTTCTAATTCTTTATATGCAATTTCAACTACCTCATATGATTTTAATCCCCTTGGTGTTGTAACTTCTACAACATCACTTACTGATTTACCAATTAAAGCTTTTGCTATAGGAGAAGCAATTGAAACTCTTTTTTTGGTTATATCAGCTTCATATTCTCCGACAATATTATATGTAACTTCTTCTTCAGTTTCGTCATCGATTAAAGTAACGGTAGCACCAAACTTTATACTATCACCAGATAACTTTGAAATATCTATAATCTCTGCTCTAGCTGTTATATCTTCAAGCTGTTGAATACGCCCTTCTATAAATGCTTGTTTCTCACGTGCAGCTTCATATTCAGCATTTTCAGATAAATCGCCATGTTCTCGTGCCGTTGCAATATCTTCACTAACTTTTTTACGCTCCACATGTTTTAAATGTTTAAGCTCTTGTTCTAACTTTTCAAAACCTTTAGTGGTGATAGGAAATTTTGCCATCATAATTATATTGTATAAATTTAGTAGTTTCAGTATACTGTTTTCAATAATGATTTAGATCTTAGACTAAATAAAAAACTCAGTGCTAAGTATATTTGTAATAATTAAATTTGTCAAATAAGCCTTTTTTAATTATTTTCTACATATCTAAAAAGAAATTTAGTAATCTTATGAAAATTAAAGATTTTAACTTTGAAAAAAAGCGTAAAATTTTTCATCTATCAGCTATAATATTCCCACTATTTTATTTGTTTATTTCAAGAACCACCATTACATTATTCCTATTCATAATAACCACTATTACTTTATATTTAGACATATCGCGTCGTAGTAATGTACATGTTAACAAATTTGTAACTAAATTTTTTGCAAAAATTATACGACTTGAAGAAAATAACAACTCTTTTGTTTTAAGTGGTATTAGCTTTATGATGCTTGGTTTTTTCTTAACTGCTCTTCTTTTTCCTAAAAATTTAGTAATTTGTTCTTGGTTAATTTTAATTATTTCCGATTGCTTAGCAGCTCTTGTCGGAGTCAAAATAGGCAATAATTTAAGTAACGGTAAATCAATAGCAGGTTCTATTACCTTTTTAACTTCTGCAATTTTTATAAGTATATTAGTATATTTCTACTTAGGGTATAGCACAAGTTATATTATAATAATAATAAGCTGCATAGCGACTACAGCAGCTGAATTTTATTCAAAAGATTTAAGAATTAACGATAATTTATCTGTACCTCTTTCTTATTGTCTTTTTACTACTATTCTTTCTTATATAATATAAAATATGCAAGTTACACTGGAATTTTATGAGTTCTTAAGAAACCGTATTAAAATATCTGATATAGTGGGACAAAAAGTAGTTTTAACTAAAAAATCTGGTAATTATGTAGGTCTATGTCCTTTTCATCAAGAGAAGACTCCTTCTTTTACAGTTAATGATAGTAAGAGATTTTTTTATTGTTTTGGCTGTAAAGCAACCGGTGATGTTATAAAATTCATTTCCAATATTAGTGGCTTATCTTATAACGATTCTGCTATAAAACTTGCAACCGATTACAGTATAGAAATACCCAAATTAAATGAAAAACAAAAGCAATTTTATGCAGAATCCGACGAAATTCTAAATATTTTAGAACTTGCTAATAAATTTTTTAGAGCACAATTAACACCTGAAATATTAAATTACCTGCATGGAAGAAATATTACTGAAAAAACAATAAAAGAATTTTCAATAGGTTTTGCGCCTAGAAATAATAAACTTGAGAAATTTTTTCATGATAAGGGTATATCTAATGCAGAGCTTAGCAAAGCGGGCTTAATTGGTAAACGGCAAAATGGTGAAATATATAATTTATTTTATAACCGCATTACCATCCCAATTAAAAATATTTACAATAAAATTGTTGGATTTGGCGGTAGAGTATTAGGTGAAGAGTTACCTAAATATTTAAATTCACCTGAAACTATAATATTTCAGAAAAGTGAGGTTCTTTATGGTGAACATAAAGCCATAAGTACTGCATATAAAAAGAATTACTCAATTTTAGTAGAAGGTTATTTCGATGTTATTGCACTACATCAGGCCGGTTTTAGTGAAACGGTTGCAAGTCTTGGCACTAGCATTACCAGAAATCATTTACATAAATTATGGCGTGCAGGAGATGAAATTATATTATGTCTTGATGGAGATAATGCTGGAATAAAAGCTAGCATAAGAACTATTAACCTAACGTTACCACTTATTAATAGCGAAAAGAAAATTTCTTTTATTAGACTACCAAGTGGTCTAGATCCTGACGATGTAGTAAATAAAAATAGTGTAGAATTTTTTGCAAAACTTATAGATCAAAGAATAAGCTTATCACAAATGATTTGGCATATAGAATATAGTGGTAAGAGTTTTAAAACTGCAGAAGAAAAAGCAAATTTAGAAAAAAATTTACAAGATTATTGTACTAAAATAGTAGACAGTAATTTAAGAACTAGCTATTACAGATTTTTTAAAGATCAAATATGGCAAAATTTAGTCACAAAGCAGACAAAAGTCATAACTAAAAGCTCAAATTTAACTCCTATACCTTCAAGCCATGGATATTCAGAGCTTGAAATATTAGAACATGCTTTTTGTACCTTATTAGTTAAGTTTCCTAAGCTTCTTCAAGAAAAAGATATTAGAGATTTCATCCTAAACTTAAATTTTAATAATAAATTGCTTGAAGAATTTCGTAATTGGTATTTAAGCGAAATTATAGATAATAACGTAGAAAAAAGTGAAATTACTGCAATTGTGGAAAAAACTAGCTTTTTTAATATTTTTTTATTATTATCAAGGGCAGATAATTTATTTTTAGATGTCTCATTTAATAAAAACAATATTCAACTAGATTTACTATGGCAGTGGCTACATAAAAAATATTATCTGATCAATTTACAACAAGAATATGCTTCCACTATAAACAACATTGATAATCACAATTATGAAAAAGTTTTACTATATAAAAAAGAAATTCTGAAGATTGTAAATGAACTTCAGGTTTTAAACGAATCTTTTATTAATTACATTACAACTTAACATGAGTTTAAGTATAGCTTCAACTAGTAAGGTATTGACTAAGTTCCAAAGCAAGTTTGCTAAAGCAGATAAATGCATAAACATGCACTAATCTTGCAAAATTTGTTGTCAACACCTTACTAATTGAAGCTATAAAAGTCTTAAGTTTATAGTTAACTTAATTTATTCTATAGGTGTTTAATGAGTAATATAGATAACGATCTAGACAAAATAGATAGTTTAATTAGAAAAGCTAAATCTAAAAAGGTGCCAGTTACTTACGATGATATAAACAAAGCTCTTCCTCTGAACAAAAATCCTTCAATAAGACAACTAGAAGAAGCTATATTAAAATTTTCCGATGCGAGAGTAGATATTTTAGAATCTAACGAAGATGATGAAATTAAGCTTGATATCGGAATTGATGAAGAATTTAAGCTATCTACTAATATTGATAATGAATACGAAGATGAGGTGGAAGAAGAAAATATAGGGACTACTGATGATCCTGTAAGATTGTACCTTAAGGATATAGGAGGGGTTGATCTTTTAACTCGTGAAAATGAAGTAGAAATAGCAAAAAGAATTGAGGAAGGACGCAAAACAATGACTGCTTCGTTATGCAGAAGTCCTATTGCTATGCGTTGTTTTATAGTCTGGTATGAAGATTTAGTTAATGAAAAAATGTTATTACGTGATCTAATAGATTTAGAAGCTAACATGTTACATGACGAAGCTCCCGAAAATGATGAAGAACATAATAGCGATAATGAAGGAGAAGAGCATGAAGAAACTAACTTGTCGATGTCTAGAGTAGAGACACAAATATTACCTAATATTATAGAGCGTATGAAAAAGATTGCTTTTGTCTGTGAAGAATTACTAATTGAAGCTAAAAAATCCTATGAGAAGTCTTTTGAGCCAAAAGTCTTACAAAAAAGTAAAAAATATAATAATAATTTAGAGTTATTAATAAATGAAGTTTCAGAAATACATTTTAATTCTAAAAGAACAGAAGAAATTTTAACTAAAATGTATGAAATAAATCGTGATTTAATCAATAAAGAAACAGCTTTTTTAAAACTTGCTGGGGAATACGGAATAACTCGTAAAAATTTCCTTGATGAATATATAGGATCAGTTATCAATGCAGCATGGAAAGAAAAAATGCTAAAAAATAAAAAAATTGCTTGGAAAGAGTTAATTATTAAAGAATCCGACTATATAGATCAAATGATTAATGAATTATCAATTATAGAAACTAATACTGGTCTTTTAGTAAATGATTTTAAAAAGCTAGTAAATACTATACAAAAAAGCGAAAGGCAAACACTTCAAGCAAAAAAAGATATGATAGAGGCAAATTTACGTTTAGTTATATCTATCGCTAAAAAATATGCTAACAGAGGATTACAGTTTTTAGATTTAATTCAAGAAGGTAATATAGGTCTTATGAAAGCGGTGGATAAATTTGAATATCGTCGTGGCTATAAATTCTCTACCTATGCTACTTGGTGGATTAGACAAGCTATAACAAGAGCTATTGCTGACCAAGCAAGAACTATACGTATCCCTGTACACATGATTGAGACAATTAATAAAATACTGCGAACCTCAAGACAAATGCTTAATGAGCTAGGATATGAACCAACTGCAGCAGAAATTGCATCTAGACTTTCAATGCCACTTGATAAAGTACGGAAAGTTATGAAAATAGCTAAAGAACCTATCAGTCTTGAGAATCCTGTAGGGGATGATGACAACAGTTATTTAGGCGATTTTATTGAAGATAAGAATGCAGTAGCACCAATTGATGCAGCAATTCAGTCAAATTTACGAGAAGTAACAACTAGAGTACTTGCGACTCTTACTCCTCGTGAAGAAAGAGTGCTTAGAATGCGATTTGGTATAGGCATGAATACCGATCATACCTTAGAAGAAGTAGGACAACAATTTAAAGTAACTAGAGAACGAATAAGACAAATTGAGTCAAAAGCTCTAAGAAAATTACAGCATCCTATTAGATCCAAAAAGCTTAGTAGTTTTAGAAGTGGAGGGAAACGTAATGATGGCAATCCATCAGATTTATTGAAGGCATAAGAATGGTTTTGCTTACATAGAACAGGTCGTATACCGTAATCATTTTGTTATTATTTTATAGCTCATAAAACACAATCAATGTCATTTCTACAAAAATGGAGATCCAGTAAAAAATAAAAAACTTAGTTTTTTATGTTCTTATGCTATAAAATTTGTAGTTTTTCACACTACATTTTATTCTGATTTCCTGCTTCACGAGAATGACATATGAACCATGAAACAATACTGGATAGGCTGTAGTATGTATGGGATCATTGCAATAAGTATCATAACTAGAAATTTATGTATCGATATAAGATCACTATTGAGTATTTAGGTACAGATATTGCAGGTTGGCAAAGGCAAGCAGAAGTAATGTCAGTACAACAAATACTAGAAGAAGCAATTTATAAATTCTCTGGTGAACATATAGTATTGTTCGGATCAGGAAGAACAGATGCTGGTGTACATGCAATAGGTCAAGTAGCACATTTTGACCTTTTAAAGTATTTAGAACCTCATAAAATTATTAAAGCAATTAATTATTTTGTACGTCCCTATGCAGTAGTAGTATGGAATTGTGAATTAGTTGACCATAATTTTCATGCACGATTTTCAGCTATTGCACGTCACTACATGTATAAAATTATTAATCGGTCTTATCCTTCAGTTATTTATCTTAACCGCGCATGGTGGATTAGTTCACCTTTAGATATTCTAGCTATGCAAAATGGTGCATCTTACTTTATAGGTAAACATGATTTTACTTCATTTAGAGCTAGCTCATGCCAATCAAAATCACCAATAAAAACTTTAACAGCACTTAGTATTATAAAAGAAGATGAAGAAATAAGATTTTACTTCTCAGCACCATCATTTTTGCATCATATGGTACGTAACATTGTCAGTAGTTTAGTACTTGTTGGAAAAAATATCTGGCAGGCAGAACAAATTAAGGATGTGCTAGAAGCCAGAGATAGAAGAGCAGCTGGCCCTACTGCTCCTGCATCCGGACTCTATTTTATAGGAGCAGAGTATCAGTCACAGCATTCTTTACAAACTTAAATTATACTACTTTTCAAAGAGAATAAGTTTATATACCTCTAATAAATGAAAGCTCAGTAGACAAAATTTAATCCAGATTAAAGAGTGACCAGTCTCACAGTTCTTGCTAGAGTGTAGTTTGATTAATTGTAGATGATCAAAAGTGAGAAACAATGTAACAAATTTTTCAAATTAAATTAGTATACTATGACATCGTTAACAATCTATATAATTTTTGATGTATGTTAGTTAGTTTACTTATGTCATTTCCACCTGCTTGGGCAATAGTTGCCTTTCCTCCCCCTCCACTACCACCTAAAAATAAAGAGAGTTCTTTTGCAATATTACCAGCATTAAGTTTATCAATTAATTGTTTACTAACTGCAATTGTAATAGATAATTTACTACTATTATTAGCAATATATACTACTATTAAATCCTCTGTTTTTTTCGTTAATTTTTCAGCAGCCTGACGTAGTACTTTACTGTCTAAATTCTCTATATATCGATAAATCAACTTATAGCCTGCTATTTCTTCAGCTTCTGCAGTAATCTGTTCTATACTTAGATCTAAACTAGCTAAATGAACTTTTTCAAGCTCTTTCTCAAGTTCTTTATTCCGCTCTATAATATTATTAACTTTAGTAATAAACTCATTTTTATTGGTATTTAAAATATTTTCTACTGATTTAAGTAAATAATCTTTTTCTCTAATTAACTTGATTACAAATTCACCACAAACTGCTTCAATTCTACGAATACCTGCAGCAATAGCACATTCACTCGTAATTTTAAAGCAACCAATATCACCTGTGCGTCTGACATGCGTACCACCACATAATTCTAAAGAGTTATAACCTATCCTAACTACTCTTACTTCAGAATCATATTTCTCACCGAATAGTGCCATAGCGCCTTGCTTGACTGCATACTCAGTAGCCATTAATGTAGTATTTACTTCATGATTATCTCTAATAATTTCATTTACTTTATCTTCGATTAAAGTAATCTCATCAAGAGTGAGAGCTTTAAAGTGACTAATATCAAACCTTAAATAGGTTGGTGCAACCAAAGAACCTTTTTGTGTAATATGTTTGCCAAGTACCTCATGTAGTACTGCGTGTAATATATGTGTCGCTGAATGATGAATTCTCAGATTTTGCCTATATTTAATATTGATAATAAAATTAGCATTTTCACCTGTACTAACTTTGCCTTTCTTCAAAATACACTTATGAACTATAATAGTATTTAAATGTTTTAAAGTATCTACTACCTCTATTTCACAATCCTTTGCTTCAATTATTCCTACATCACCCACTTGCCCTCCTGATTCGCCATAAAAAGGAGTTTGGTTACTAATTAGTAGAAATTGCGTATCTGTTTCTTTTATATCAGAAACCAAATTATTATCTTTGATTAATGCAATTATTTTGCCTTCTGCTTTATTAAATGTATATCCTAAAAACTCTGTACCACCGTGCTGAGCTTTGATATCGAACCATAACTGATCAATTTTAGACTCTCCTGAGCCAAGCCAAGATTTGCGAGCACGCTCCTTCTGTACAAACATTTGCTGCTCAAAACCTTGATGATCAACAGTAATTCCATGACTTTTTAAAATATCTTCGGTTAAATCAAGAGGAAAGCCATAAGTATCATATAATTTAAATGCTACTTCTCCTGATAAATCATTACCTTTCTCTAGATTTTCTATCTCTTCGGAAAGAAGCTTTAGGCCACGTTCTAGGGTATTTTTAAATCTAATCTCTTCTTGCTCTAAAGTGTTACTTATAAAGTTTTCTGCTCTCTTAAGTTCTGGATAAACATTACCCATTAAATCGATAAGTTTTGGTAGCAATTTATACATTAATGGCTCTTTAGCACCAAGGATATGAGCATGTCTCATACTTCTACGCATAATACGGCGAAGTACATAACCACGCCCTTCATTTGAAGGTACTACACCATCAGCTATTAAAAATGCACTAGCTCTTAAATGATCAGCAATGACCCGATACGAGAATTTAGCTTCTGCCTCTACTTGTACTTTTACGATATTTTCAGTAAAATTAATTATTTCCTGAAATAAATCTATTTCATAATTATTGTTAACGTGCTGCAACACCGCAGTTATACGTTCGAGGCCTACTCCAGTATCAATAGATTTTTGTGGTAATTCTATTTTAGTATCCTTATCAATTTGTTCATATTGCATAAATACCATATTCCAAATCTCAATAAAACGATCACCATCTTCATCTTTAGTGCCTGGCAAACCGCCATATATATGCTCACCATGATCATAAAAAATCTCAGAACAAGGACCACAAGGACCAGTATCGCCCATTGACCAAAAATTATCATTTGTTTTGATCCTGATTATATGATCATCTTTAAAGCCTGCTATTTTCCCCCAATAAGAAGCTGCTTCATCATCAGTATGATAAACCGTTACATATAGCTTGTCTTTTGGTAATTCAAATTCTTTAGTCAACAAATCCCAAGCGTAATATATTGCCTGTTCTTTAAAATAGTCACCGAAAGAAAAATTACCTAGCATTTCAAAAAATGTATGATGTCTTGCAGTATAGCCTACATTTTCAAGATCGTTATGTTTCCCACCAGCTCTAAGAGATTTTTGACTAGTTACTGCCTTATTGTAAGCTTTTTTTTCTTGTCCGGTAAAAACATTCTTAAATTGCACCATCCCGGAATTGACAAACATTAAGCTTGGATCATTGTGCGGAATTAATGAGCTAGCTGGTACATGTGTATGATTATTTGCTTTAAAGTAAGTTATAAATTTACTTCTAACTTCTTCAGTGGTAAATTTAGTCATATAAATTATGATAGCTATTTAATATATTTAGTTAATGTTATAACTTCATAGGTATTTATGTATGATTTCGATGTTATACCATGGCTTCGACTATGGCACCTCAGAAAACAACTTAGTATTTTTCTTTATTAAATCATGGTATGGTAAGTTATTTTCTTAAATCATGTAAAAATCATAAAATAAATTTAAAGTTTCCTTATACTCAAACGTTTATATGCAGTATAGTAAAAAATATAATGAATTGTGATTAAAATAAATTTATTTATGCAAAATATTTTTAATTCAATCAAATTACATTTTGTTAATTTTGCTACAAAATTAAAAATATATTCTTTCAAAAGAAAAAATATTGTAGTTTTATTAGGTAATAAATGTGTTTTTCTTAGCGTTTTTTTCGGCAATAAATTATTAGATAAATTATCTATCCCTATTGAAGAACACATTGACCTAAATCCTTATAAAGAATTTTTTAATAAATTTCCAAAAAGTGATGTTTATTTTTTACTTGATAGTACTAAATGTAAAACACGGCATGATCAAATACCTATATTACAGTCAATAGTTAAACTTGATCCTATTAAGCAATTTATCAAAAGTTATTTTAATAAAGAAGACATTATAGCACATTGTGTTTACGAGGTTGTCACTAAACCAAACGAGATTTGGTCGACTTTAATTATGTCATGTCCTTTTGAAACACCTTTAAGCGATATAATTGCATGTACTATAGATAAAAGATCAATTAATTTAAAAGGGTTCTATTTTTTAACATTAGAGCTACAAGTTATTATAAATAAAATAGTGCAGAATGTAGAAAATAACAAATATACTGATTATTTTCAAATTTGTGCATTTACATCACACGCCAGTGGTATAAAATTCATTATCAAACATAAAAATAATATAATTACAATTAGAAATTTTGATTATCCATTTGATAAAACCGTATCATATGTTCAAGGTATTATAGAACAAGAAATTAATGATTGTTTTATATTATTTAAAAATTATATCAGTAATCTTAATACAAAAGTTTGCATAATTCTCATAGTAGATGAAGAGTTAAAATCCTTATTAGAGTCAACAAATTTTGAAAATCATCCTGTAATCTTTATACCTGTTGATAATATACTAAATGAACAAGGTCTAGAAAGAAAAAGACTTATAGATACAAATATTAGTAGGTTATTTCTAGAACATAAGAGTTTCCCTGCATATAATAATCATTTAAAATCAATAAAAAAACTAGCTACTATAAAAGATATAACATTTAAATTATATAGTGCATTACTTATAATATTAATATTAGTAGTCTGTATTATCAAATATAATACAAAGCAGAATTACAAAGATATAAAGTCTATCAATGAAAAATATTACGCAACAAATCAAGAATATGATAACATCAAATATAAGTATCCTTATATTAAAAATACTACTAATCTTGCTGATTTATACGTAATAGAAAAATTACTAGAAGCACCTGTACCATTACCATTTAATTTACTTAAAAGACTAATAGTCACTTTAAATCCTGCTTTTAAATTAGAAGAAATTAAATGGGAATTAACAAATATAGATAATATTTTACTAGTTTCCAAAAGACAGTTAATAATTAAGTTATTACTTAAATATAATACTAATAATGTATCAGTAGATGAGTCTATAAAAATGTTAGATGATCATATGCAAAATGTAAAAAATAAA
Source organism: Candidatus Rickettsia mendelii (assembly GCF_057543435.1). Lineage (NCBI taxonomy): Bacteria > Pseudomonadati > Pseudomonadota > Alphaproteobacteria > Rickettsiales > Rickettsiaceae > Rickettsia > Candidatus Rickettsia mendelii. The sequence goes on from NZ_BTGX01000016.1 coordinate 11,265, forward strand.
TTATCTCATCTACACATAAATTATGTTATATACAAAGACAAAATACTTGAGTTATCGGATAAAGTAACAATTCCTTTATCGATTAATATAATTGATAATAAAACCTAGGTTCTGCTAATAAGAATTGAGCCCTTTATTTCAAAAAAATCTTATAATTTGCAGTCAAAAAGAGCTAAAATAGATTATTTTAAATTTCAAGCGCAGAATCTAATAACCCAAGGTAAAAATAATGTTTGAAAAATATATTTTGTATTTAAAGAATCTTATATTCTTTCAATTTATTGTATATTTTTTCTTTATTTCATTAACTATTTGGATAATAAAAAATTTACAGCAAGAATATAAACAATCTATTTTTGATAAACAAGTTGCTCAAGAAAATCTAACGAAAGAAGTTCTAAAGCTTTATTCCGTCACTAATTCTAATTCTAAAGAAGAAATATTAGAATCTTATAAAAAATATGTAGATTTAAATGTGCCAAGTGGGATAAGTTGCTTAAATTATCAAAAACTAATTCCTAAAATAAAAAGCTTAAGTAATAAATATAACCTAATAGAGCCTATAGATGTATCTATAAGTTCAGTGTTTTTTAAAAATAATTTTCCAACAATTGAAGAAGAAAATGAGACGATTCATGTTAATAATTATAGCATAAATATAAAATATGCATGTACTGACTTTATGACTTTTTTAAAAATATTTAATGACATTTACTCTTATATGCCTCCTAATACTCTTATATCTTTTGTACGAGTACGTAATGAAGAAATATTAACACCTAAAAATATTTATAAACTTTCAATAGATCACTCTCCTAATCTTATTTATGCTAAATTAATACTATATATCAGAAAATTATCTTCAAAATAAGTTATTAAAATGAATAATGCAATAATACTTAATAATGTAAATACTAATTTATTTAAAAAGGATATTATTAATAATTTTGTCAATAACCTTACAGAATCTACCTGCTCTACTATTGCAAATATGCTTGCTATAGATTATACAGTAAGACTTAATTCTAAACCAGAAGCTGGAAAATATATTAACAAATGCATTTCAAGACTCAAGAATTATTTGGGTTTACGAGTTATTAACAATGATAATTTTTCTGTAGCATTAAAGTTATTTGCAATAATGATTACTCCTGAGGACAGGAACAATAAAAATAATATTTTAGAACAATCACAAGATATAATAGTTGAAAATCTTATAGAAATTTATCTCGGCGATAGAAAAATAGATGATACAGAAAAAGAAAAAATTAAAAATGTATTTAAAATACTTTTAAAAGAGAAAGATTTTAATAGAATAATCAATTATGCCGAATCTAATGCAAAATTATTTAGTACATTTGTAATGTATGCAATAAAGAAATATAATAATATTAATGAAGCAACTGCGTACATAAAGACAGAATTTAATAAGATATTAGGGATATCTTTAGAATTTACAAAAAGAAATAATATATTCAAACAAGCTACTGGTAAAATTGCCGGTGCTATTTGTGCTCTTGTTGTAGGAGCAATTAGTGTTGCAACTGCAGGAGCAGCTTTCTCTATCGTAGTTGTGCCAGCATCAATTTTTGCTGTCAGATATGCACCTGAGCTTGGTGAAAAAATTGGAGAACTAATTTTAAACAATGATAATACAATAAAACTAAAACAAAGCAATATAGATAAGTTCATGAAAACATTACAAAATAATAAAGAAAGTCTTTTATCTAAAGAAAGAACAAAAAAACTTAAACAAAATACTGCACTTTCTCCTTCTCGAGTAAATGCTAAATTAACTAAAAAAGTGGTTTACAAAAAACATAGATAACTCAAGTTATCTATAATTTAGAATAAAGCTATTTTTACTTAAGAACAAGGTATTACTTTTATTATCTTTTTTTAATCAATAAAAAAAGTAGTAATATCTGGCATGATCAGTAGTACCTTAGAATGTTAGATTATACGTTATGCACAATTTACTTATATTAAGCAAGCATTTTTCTTCTAATACAAAAATGCAGGATACTCTCCCTTTGCAGTATTTGCTACAAGCTTTATAGTACGCGTACTTGATTGTATTATAATGATGATTATATTTCCGAATATGTATATATTTCTAATAAGGTTGGGCTTTGTCCTGTACTAATATGAGGAATTCTATCCTATTTTTATATGCCTATGTTCAATAAATTTTATTTTAGCTTTTATCTCACAAACAGTATTCCCTGGGATTATCAGTACTTATATGAGACCTATTTTAACATTTGTAGTAGAGATATTTCCAACTAGCGTACGATTCGATTCTACCGATATCATGCTTTCATATAATCTTACTGCTGCTATGTTTGACCAGTACCTCACTGGATAATGATGATCTAGATTATCAGTGATAATTATGTCATTGCATATTATTTAATTGCGCTTGCTTTATTATCTTCTATAATTCTTAAATTCTATAAAGCAATATATAGTGAATTAATTATGAGCGAAGTTTTTGAAGTACCTGGCAATGAGAATAAAATTTTACTACATTGTTGTTGTGCTCCTTGTGTTGGTCCTCTAATGGAAAAAATGATTAATAGCAAAATTAAGTTTACACTCTTTTTCTATAACCCTAATATTCATCCTAAGAAGGAATATGAGCTTCGTAAAAATGAAAATATACGCTTTGCAGAAAAGCATAATGTAGACTTTATCGATGCGGATTATGATCCACAAAATTGGTTTAGACGTGCTAAAGGTATGGAGTTTGAACCTGAGCGAGGCAAACGTTGCAGTATGTGCTTTGATATGCGTTTCGAGCGCACAGCTTTATATGCTCATGAGAATGGATTTAAGGTCATTACCAGCTCACTTGGGATTTCTAGATGGAAGGACATGAATCAAATCAATGAATCAGGCGTTAAAGCAGCATCTCATTACGAAGGGATAACTTACTGGACTTATAATTGGCGTAAAGATGGCGGAGCAAGCCGAATGTATGAAATTGCTAAAGAAGAGCATTTTTATAAACAAGAATTTTGTGGTTGTATACCATCATTACGTGATACCAATAATTGGCGAATAGTTAATGGTCGCCCTAAGATTGAGATTGGTAAAGAGTACTATTAGTAGGTTCTAGTAAGCAGTAAGCCACATGAGATATTTTTAGACTACATAAACAAAGCCTATAACAATGCAAGGTATAGAACATAAAGGATACAAAGATAATTTCCTTTACAAAAATAAGAAATTCACAAAATAAAAACTTAATTTTTAGTAAGTATTTATTAATTTAAATATTCTTTATTTTGATATAATTTTGATATAATTTTGATATTCAAAGAGTAAAAGGTGAAGCAAAAGAAATTAAGCTTTGAGAAATAAATATTTTATGAAAAAACTATCATTTCAACAAATTATACTTACTCTGCAAAATTATTGGCAAGATTATGGCTGTGCAATATTAGCGCCATATGATGCACATGTAGGTGCAGGTACGTTTCATCCTGCGACAGTACTTCGTTGTCTTGGTCCAAAATCATGGTTTGTTACATATGTACAACCTTCAAGAAGACCTAGTGATAGCAGGTATGGTATGCATCCTAACAGAATGCAGCATTACTACCAATTCCAAGTTATTCTAAAACCATCGCCCGATAATATTCAAGAGCTATATCTTGAAAGTTTGGAATGTTTAGGTATAGATCTAGCTACTCATGATATTCGCTTTGTTGAAGATGATTGGGAATCTCCAACCCTTGGTGCTGCAGGTCTTGGCTGGGAAGTATGGTGTAATGGCATGGAAGTATCACAATTTACTTATATGCAACAGATTGGCGGTATTGAATGTAAACCAATTTCTGGTGAAATTACTTATGGCTTAGAGCGTCTTGCTTTATATATTCAAGGAATTGATGAAGTAAAAGAGCTTGATTGGAATGGACAAGTAGGAGAAAAAGCTTTAAAATATGGAGAAGTAGATTTTGAATCCGAGCAGCAATTTTCAAAATTCAATTTAGAACTTGCAGATAGCAAGATGTTACTGAGACATTTTCGAGATAGTGAAGAGCAGTGTGAGAGATTAGTTAAAGAGAATTTACCTCTGCCAGCTTATTATTATTGTACAAAAGCTAGTCATTATTTTAATCAATTGAATGCTTTAGGAGTAATTAGCGTGACAGAACGTGCTTCATATATTCTAAGGGTGCGTCATTTAGCAAGAATTTGTTGTATGAAATGGCTGGAGATGAATCAATGAGTGAATTATTACTAGAACTGTTTAGTGAAGAAATACCTGCTCTCATGCAAAAAAATGCTGAGGAAAGCTATTTAAACATATTTATGAAAATTTTTGAGGAGAACAAAATATTTGCAAAAATACAAGTATTTGTAGGACCTCGTAGGATAACTATGCATGCTACGCACTTACCGAAAATGACTTTACTAAAAGAAACAGAAATTAAAGGTCCTGCCGTAGAAGCACCAGAAACAGCAATTAGTGGATTTTGCAAAGCTCATAATATTAATAAACTACAGCTTTCTACTAAACTGATTAATAATCAGTTATATTATTTCTTCATCAAAAAAACAACAGCAAGAGAAACAAAAAAAATTATACCAAAAATTATTATAGAGGCTATTAATAAATATAGCTGGCCTAAGTCCATGTTTTGGGGAGATTATAAAATAAAATGGATACGACCTTTGCGGAATATTTTATGTATATTTGATGGTGAAATATTACCTTTACAATTTGGACATTTAATAGCTAATAATATTACGTACGGACATCGTCTTACTAATAAGAAAAAATTAGAAGTAGAGAATTTTGAAGATTATAAAAATAAACTTCTAGAAAATAATGTTATTTTAGAGAGATTAAAAAGAGAAGAAATAATTAAAACTGGTTTATTAGAGCTTGCAAATTCTCGTAATTTAATTACAAAAGAAGATACACGCTTAGTAGAAGAAGTAGCAGGTCTTAGCGAATTTCCTATTGTACTACTTGGAAAAATACCACAAAAATTTTTAGAATTACCCAAAGAAGTGCTAATTTCATCGATGCAGACTCATCAAAAATACTTTTGTCTATTTGATAAAGAAAGTAATTTTGCTCCATATTTTCTGTTTGTTAGTAATGGTAGGTTTACAAATAGCGAATTAGTTGTACAAGGTAATGAAAGAGTATTATCAGCACGTCTTTCTGATGCCTTATATTTTTATAAGCAAGATATATCTAAAACTTTAGAATCAAATTTAGCAAAATTAGAAGCAGTAACATTTCATGCAAAGCTTGGTAATTTAAAAGAAAAAATTGAGCGTATAACTTATATATGCAAATATATAGCTCCAAATAACCAAGATTTAATTACAGCAGCAAAGCTTTGCAAAAGTGATCTTGTATCCGAAATGGTCGGAGAATTTCCTAATTTACAAGGTATTATGGGTTATTATTATGCAAAACATGAAAAGTTAGCTGAAGAAATAGCTGCTGCAATCAAAGATCATTATAAACCACAAGGTCTTAACGATAATGTACCAAGAGGAAATGCTGCACTGCTTGCACTTGCAGATAAATTAGATAGTGTGGTTGGTTTGATGCTAGCGGGTGAAGCACCTACTGGCTCAGGTGATCCATATGCATTAAGACGTCAAACTCTTGGCATAATAAGAATAATACTTGAGAATAAATTAGAGCTACAACTTACTGATTTAATTAATTTTGCTATAAATTTATATAAAAAACCTCTTTCTAAATACGTTTATAGGAAGAAATTTGAGGGAGATATAGAGCATAGAACTACAACGTATATAGATGCATGTGAAGATCTGAGCACTAAACCAACATACAAGTTACCCCTAGAAGTAGATTTTAGAAAGAAATCTAAGGACTTATCTGATAAAAATTTAATAATATCTTTCTTTGAGGAAAGAGCAAAGTTTTATTTCAAAAATCAATATGATATTCCATTAATTAACGCTGTTCTTGACTTTAATATGCAAGACGATCTGGTTTCTATAAATCTAAAACTTAACGCTTTACAAAAATTTTTAGTAGAAGATACAGGAAAGCAATTATTAATTGCTTATAAACGAGCAAGTAATATACTTGAAAATCAAAAAATTTCTAGCTTAGTTGATATTAAGCTATTTAATAGTCAACTTGAAAAAGAATTGTTTGAAGTGACTTCAAAACTTTCAAAACAAATTGCAAATAGTATAAATAATAAAGCTTATGAGGAAGCGTTACAATTATTATCATCGCTATTAACTCCAATTTCTAGCTTTTTTGATAATGTATTAGTTAATGACACCGATCAAAAAATTGCACATAATCGTTTACTATTACTTCAGAATGTTTGTATACTATTTCACAAAATAGCTAAATTTAACTGCTTATGATCAAAAAAGCAGCTGCATTTATAAAATCAGGTAAAGTAGTTATTTTTCCAACTGAAACAGTATACGGGATCGGTGCTGACGCTACTAATAATGAGGCGTGTTTAAAAATTTTTGAGTTTAAAAACCGTCCAGCTATTAATCCACTTATCGTTCATGTCGCTTCTATAGAGCAAGCAAAAAAAATAGGCATATTTAATGATTTAGCAGAAAAAATAGCAGAAAAATTTTGGCCTGGTCCATTATCTATAGTTATACCTTTAAAAGATACCGCAAATATAGCACCTGCAGTTACAGCAGGACTTAAGACTATAGCACTTCGTATGCCATCTTACCATTTAGCATTGGAATTAATTGTGCAGTCAGGTACAGCTATAGCAGCTCCAAGCGCGAATCCTTCAAATTATATTAGTCCTACTAATGCTGAACATGTTATAAAGCATTTTTCAGGTAACACAGAAATTTTTATTCTCACTCCTGAAACCTATCAATCTAAGTATGGCTTAGAGTCAACTATAATCGATGCAACAACTATAAATCCTACTATACTTAGAGAAGGTTTCATAACTTCTGAAGCTTTAGAAGAAGTACTAAATATAAAAATCCTTAAAAGATCATATGAAAATATCATAAAAGCTCCAGGAATGTTTACAAAACACTACTCTCCAAAAGTACCAATTAGATTAAATGCTACAAATTTAGACGATAAAGAAATTGGCTTAAATTTTGGTAATAGCAAGCTTGCAGGAATATTATCACTAAATTTAAGCACAAAAGGTGACTTTATAGAGGCTGCTGCAAACCTTTATGCATATCTAAGAATACTTGATGATTATGCTACCGCACATGATGTAAGCAGTATAGCAGTCGCCCCTATCCTTCCTGTAAATATTGGTGTTGCTATTAATGACAGATTAAAACGTGCTGCAAAATTATAGTTTTAATGCCTCAAACTTATAACGCTAGGTTTTGGCATCATAGCTTTTTGACATGGTATTTGTTAATTATATAATTATCATGAGTCTTAAAACTGACTTCTAAGGACATTTTCTACCTATTAGTTTTTCATTTGGGAATAAATATTTCAGTAGTTGTTCTATATCTAATAAATTTTACTGTAGACTTGATAAGCTTTTCTCAATGCATCTTGCATAATTTATTTAAATGATAGGACATATCACTATTACTCTATTATAACCTTGCAAATCTTTATAAAGATTATCAATAACATAGCCATAATCTAAAAAAATTTTACTCACTTTTTCTGCTTGATTAAATCCTATTTCTAATACAATCTTACCATTTGGTTTTAAAAATTTTTTGGCATTTTCAGCAATTATACGATAAGCATATAAACCATCTTCTTCAGCAAATAAAGCAAGAAATGGTTCATAATTTATCGTTTCAAGCGCCATATTTGACTTTTCAGTTTGTGATATATATGGTGGGTTACTAACTATAAAGTCAAATTTTTGATTTTCAAGATTCTCAAACCAATCGCTATAAATAATCTGTATCCGATCTGCTACTTCATGTTTTAAAGCATTATTTCTAGCAACTTCTATTGCTTCCCAGCTTACATCAGTTGCAATTACCTTAGTGTCTGTGTCTGATAGCTCGCATAATAAACTTATAGCAATACACCCACTACCTGTTCCCAGTTCTAATATAGAGAGAGTGCTATTACATTTCTGCACAACAATATATATTAATAACTCTGTATCTGAACGTGGGATTAACACATGCTTATTAACTATAAATTCACGTGAGTAAAATTCTTTAATACCTATAATATAGGCTATTGGCTCATGTTTTAGTCTCCTTTTTAACACTTTCTTAAAAGCTTTTAATGACTCGTGTGTTAATTGTTTATCTAAATGTGTAAGCAAATATTCTAATGGTTTATCTATAACATATTGCAATAATATTCTTGCTTCTAAATGTGGTGAACTAACACCGATTTCTTGTAATTTATAAGCTGCTTCTTTAAGGTATTGTTGTATAGAGAAAAATTGCATAATAAAGTAAAACATTAAAATTTATTGATTTTGCTACACATTATATAAGCAAAACCACTTATAAGCTTTTATATTATTCCTGCTTTTACAGGAATAATATAAAAGCCATGAAAATTATGCCATTACAAAAATTACATCAACGTGCTTTTAATTTATTATATCTTTTATATCTTTTGGCAGATCACAAAAAAATTTCATAGTCTCATTTCTGCTTGGGTGAGTGAAGCTTAAATACCAAGAATGCAATGCTTGGCGCTTAAAATCAATTAACTTTACTTTTAGTTCAGGCGGAGAATAATTTACTTTCCGGTCATTATTGCCATACATTTGATCACCAACAATAGAATGTTTTAAATGACTTAGCTGTACTCTAATTTGATGAGTTCTACCGGTAGCAAGTTTACACTCTAGCATACTAATGGTACCGCTATAAAATAACTCTATAGCTTTATAATAAGTAACAGCTTCCTTACCACCATATTTTAGGATTGTCATTTTTTGCCTATTACTTCTACTACGCCCTATATTATTCTTAATCGTTCCTTCTAATGGATTAATTACTCCCCATATTAATGCTTTGTATTTACGTACTACCTGTCTCTGTTCTATCTGCTTTGCAAGCAGCATATGTGCTTTATTATTTTTAGCAACTACCATTAAACCTGAAGTATCTTTGTCTAGACGATGCACTATGCCTGGTCTTTCTGGCGGGCCGATATCTGATAAATTTTTAGTATGATTCAGTAATGCATTAACAAGAGTATCACTGTGATAGCCTGCACCTGGATGCACTGTCATACCAGCGGCTTTATTAATTACTATTAAATCATCATCCTCATAAATTATATTAAGATTAATATTTGCTGCTTCTATTTTTAGTTTGTCAGATTCTTTAAAAGAAAATAATATAACATCATTCTCCTTGACCAAAAGATCAGGTTCAAGAATAATTACATCATTAAGTTGTACATAAGCACTCTTAATAGCTTTTTGGATTTGATTCCTTGAAACATTTTTAAGAAGCATTGATAAAGCCTTATCAAGCCTTACGCTATTTAGTTCACTTGGGACATGACATTTTAACATATTTTATTACAAGATGATGAATAATACACTTAAATGGTTAAGTGCAATTGGAGTTGAATACTATTGCTCAAAAGAACCAAAAAAATTAAAAATGACTAATCAATGCTCTGCATTACCACAACATTCACAAACTAACCCTATGCCATCAAAAACAACTGATAATTTTTTTGAAACAAGTACTCATATGCATGATAATATTATCTTAGCTAGATCTCTTGCTGATAAAGCTAATAATATAGAAGAATTGAAAGAATCTCTACTAAATTTTAACGGTTGCAAACTTAAGCAATTTGCTACCAATACTGTATTTGGTGACGGTAATCCTAAAGCACCTATTATGTTAATAGGTGAAGCTCCTGGAAATAACGAAGATTTAAAAGGTATACCTTTTTGTGGGGAAAGTGGGAATTTACTTGATAATATGCTACATTCTATTAGAATTTCACGCAAAAGTAACGCTTATATTACTAACACAGTGTTTTGGCGCCCTCCTGCTAATAGACAACCAACTTTAGAAGAGGTAGATATTTGTAGACCATTTGTCGAGAAACATATTGCATTAATTAACCCAAAACTAATTATTCTAGTTGGTAGCACTGCTGCAACTAGCTTACTTGGAAAAAATGCAGGTATTACTAAAATTAGACAAGAATATTATTTTTATACCAATAAATATTTATCTTCTCCAATTCAAACTACTGCCATCTTTCATCCTGCTTATTTGCTACGCCAACCTATGCAAAAGCGCACTTCTTGGTATGATTTATTGAAGATTAGAGAGTATATTGATAGTAAATCAATTCTTACATTAGAATTGAAATGAATTTGCTGTATAGCAATGCTTTTACAAAAAAATAATTTATTTTCTATTTTTTTAAAACTAGACTATAGTAATATTTGTTGTGTGGCTCTCTATGTCATTCTAGCTCAATATTGTCTGTATGAATGTCTACTTCATCATTACAAGTGACTATATAAGGAGCATGAAAATCTATAAAAATAAAAGATTTTAATTTTACTGAATTACTTTCGCAAATTTTCTCATAATAAAGTTAAAAACTAATCTATGTAGACAATGCTGAACTAGAATGATACAAAACACTTTTTACAAAGTTAAAAACACCATTTATTAGTATGTAAAAAATATAAAGTGCACACATATGACTAGTGAGAATAATAATGATTCAGAGTTTGCTGAATTAAAAATCAGAAATAAAATATTTAAATTACCAATACTTAAAGCAAGTATTGGTGAGGATGTAATTGATATAAGTAAAGTATCTACCGGGGCTGATTATTTCACTTATGATCCAGGCTTTATGTCTACTGCTTCTTGTAGATCTACGATAACTTACATAGATGGTAACAAAGGAATACTCAGACATCGTGGATATGATATTAAAGATTTAGCAGAAAGAAGTGATTTTCTAGAGGTAGCATATTTATTAATTTATGGAGAATTACCAAATAGCAGGCAGTATAATAATTTTACTAAAAAAATCGCTATTCATTCATTGGTTAATGAAAGATTACGCTATTTATTCCAAACCTTTTGTGGCTCAGCACATCCTATGGCAATTATGCTTGCAGCTGTAGGCTCTCTTTCAGCATTTTATCCTGATTTATTAAACTTTAAAAATACTGATTATGAACTTACTGCTATTAGGATGATTGCAAAAATACCGACTATTGCTGCAATGTCTTACAAATATTCTATAGGGCAACCTTTTATTTATCCTGATAACTCTCTAGATTTTACTGAAAATTTCCTGCGTATGATGTTTGCAACACCTTGTGAAAAATATAAAGTGAATTCGGTAATAAAAAATGCCCTTAATAAAATATTTATTCTTCATGCTGATCATGAACAAAATGCCTCTACTTCAACCGTTAGAATTGCTGGCTCATCAGGTGCTAATCCTTTTGCCTGTATTAGCACAGGTATTGCATCACTTTGGGGGCCAGCTCATGGCGGAGCTAATGAAGCAGTAATAAATATGTTGAAAGAGATTGCTACTTCTGAAAATATTCCTAAATATATAGCTAAAGCTAAGGATAAGGATGACCCATTTAGGTTAATGGGCTTTGGTCATCGTGTATATAAAAACTATGATCCACGTGCTGCTGTACTTAAAGAAACTTGTAAGGAAGTGCTAACAGAACTAGGACAACTAGAAAATAATCCATTATTACAAATTGCTATAGAACTCGAAAGCATTGCTCTAAAAGATGAATATTTTATTGAGAAGAAATTATATCCAAATATTGATTTCTATTCCGGTATTATTTATAAGGCTATGGGTATACCATCTCAAATGTTTACTGTACTATTTGCAATAGCAAGAACTGTAGGTTGGATGGCACAATGGAAAGAAATGCATGAAGACCCTAAACAAAAAATCAGTAGACCAAGACAGCTTTATACTGGTTATGTACATAGAGAATATAAAACTATTAATGAAAGATAGGATAATTAATACTATAAGTGGGTGTGAAACATGTTGCATGGCTCATATACCATCCTCGCGAAATCAGAGATCGAGAGAAAAATATTTAATATAGTAAAATAACTACTATAAAAAACTTGTTTTTTTATATTCTTTACTATATGCCCACTTTCATGAGAATGATATTGAATGTACTTTCCAAGCCATACAATATATAGCAATTATAGGAAAATTGAAAAATATATGAATTTTATTGATGAAGTTAAAATATATATAAAAGGTGGCAATGGCGGTAATGGTTGTGTTAGTTTCCATCGAGCAAAATTTATTGATAGAGGCGGACCAAACGGTGGTGATGGAGGACGTGGCGGCAGTATTATTTTTAGAAGTAACAATCACCTTAACACGCTAGTAAATTATCGATATAAACAGCATTTTACTGCTGAGAACGGTGAGAATGGTAAAAGTTTGAATAAAAGTGGTAAATCAGGAAAATCGTTAATTCTTGATGTACCAGTCGGAACTCAAATTTTTTCTGAAGACGGCGCTATATTATTGTATGACTTTACTGAGAACGAGCAACACTTTGAAATAATTAAAGGAGGAAATGGTGGACTTGGTAATAGCCATTTCAAATCATCAGTAAATCAAGCTCCAAGACGTCGTACAGAAGGAGAAATTGCTGAAGAAATGTGGGTTAATTTAAGTCTAAAACTTCTCTCTGACGCTGGACTTGTAGGCTTACCAAATGCTGGTAAATCTACTTTTTTATCTGTTGTAACCGCTGCTAAGCCTAAAATTGCTGACTATCCTTTTACTACCTTAGTTCCAAATCTTGGAGTAGTATATGTTGATGATACAGAATTTATTTTAGCTGATATTCCTGGTTTAATCAAAGGTGCACATCAAGGTCATGGGCTTGGTGATAAATTCTTGAAACATATTGAAAGATGTAATGTACTAATTCATTTGATAGACAGTAGTAGCAATGATATCATAGCAGATTATAATATAATTAGAGAAGAGCTTGAGTCTTATTCCGATTTAAAAAATAAAACTCAGATTATATGTCTTAATAAATGTGATATTCTAACTGGCCAAGAAATAAAAGAAAAAATAAATAAATTACAAAAAACTACTGGTAAAGAAATTCACCCTATTTCTACCTATATTGGAACTGGAGTAAGCAAAGTAATCAAGCTGGCTCTTAAAACTATTAAAAATCAGGAGTAAAAGCAATACTTAGTAGCATCTATAACTAAGTATAGGTAATTATCATTGCAATAAGAAGCTGGTGTTGCTGCATGAACTGAAAAACTTGTTTTCATCCAGCAATTAACCACAACTGTCCAAAGCTACATAAGAAATAGCCTTAATATTATTTAATAATTACAAATTTAATAGAACTAATATATAAAAAATTTATTTTACGCAATACTTACACTTCACAATAACATATCTATATTTAGTTAAAAATGCCTATATAATCATTAAATTAAGGTAATACGTTGCTCTTCTGCTTCTAGATACTTCTCTAGCTCTTCTTTATTATACTTCTTCTCATTAAGTTTTATTTCGTTATTAAAGATATATTGTACGGCTTTGTCTTCTAAGGCAGGACCTTTAAGTTGTTCAATTGCTCTAGGGTTATTTTTGTAAAAATCAAATAGTATATTTTCTTTCCCTGGAAAATTACGTGCTTGTTGCATAATAATTTTTCTCAAGTCATCTGGTTCTAATTGTAAATTTTTAGTTTTTGCATATTCAGCAAGCATTAAACCTATTCTAACACGGCGTAGTGCTAATTTGTTATAATATTCTTTTATCTCCTCAGGAGATTTATCATTAAATAATGAGTTATCATGCTCATTTTTATCAGCCTCAGCTTTCAAAATACTTTTTTCTTGATCTAATAAAGATCCCGGCACATCAAAATCTAACAATTTTTCTAACTTATCAAATAATTTCATTTTCAATATAGTATTAATCGCTTCTTCTGACTCATTTTCTATTTGTTTAGAAAAATGTGCACGCAATTCTTCAAGACTATTGCTTTGGAACCTTTTAGCAAATTCATCATTAATAACAATGGGTTCTGCAGTATATACTGCTTTAATTTGTACTACAAAACGAGCATTTTTATTTGCTAAATTTTTAGCATGGTAATCTTTTGGAAAAGTCACATCGATATCAACTTCACTACCTGTTTTAGAACCTATTAATTGTTCTTCAAAGCCAGGAACAAGTGTATTACTACCGATTACTACCTTAAAATCAGTTAATTTACCGTCTTCAAAAACTTCATCATTAATATACCCAACTGCATTGATAATAACCTGATCACCATCTTTTATTTTTGCTTTACTTTCTTTAGTGTAATTCTTTACTAATTTAGCAAGTTTTTCTATTTGTTCTTCAACATCATCAGAACTTACTTCTAATTTAGGACGATCTACCTCAATTTTTTTTAAATCTGGAATAGTAATTTTAGGTAATAATTCTATCTTTATAATGTATTCTAAAGCTTTATTAGGCTCATTTTGCAAATCTTCGATTTTTGGCCTACCGACTATATTTAAATTATATTCCTTAATAACATGATTTATCGAATGATTAATTCTTTTCTGTATTATATCATTCCTAACAGAATCACCATATTTTTGTTTAATAATTGAAACAGGTACTTTACCAACTCTAAAACCAGCTAATTTAACTTTTTTTGTTAAATCAAGCAATTCTTTTTGAACATCATTATCTATTTCACTTATAGAAGTCGAAACTTTTGCATGAAAATCTAGACCTTCGTTTTTTAATACGGTAATTCCCATTTCAATAATCTGTTTAAATATATTTATAAATTCAGCATATTTTAATCTGCAATCAAAATAAACCAAAGAGCTAAGGTATGCAATAGTTTTTATAAAGTACAGAGTTTAAATTTCATTAAACAATAAGATTTGAGCGTATTTCCTTGTTAAGATTTTTGGTATATGATAATTCTATACCTAGCTCAGCAAATATCTTTACTAAAGCTACAGATAAATCATTGATCATCTCATCAGTGTGAGCTGGAGTCGGGATGATTCTCAAGCGCTCCGTACCTCGTGGAACAGTTGGAAAGTTAATATGTTGAACGTAAATGTTATACTCATTAAGTAGTACATCTGAAGCCTTAGCTGCTTTAATTGGATCACCGATAATAATAGGCACTATATGACTTCGATTTTGTAAATAAGGAATATTAAAATAATCAAAAGAATTTTTGAGCTTTCTAACTACTTCTTGATGCTGCCGGCGTTCCTTATCTGACTCTTTAAGATGCCTAATGCTATAAATTGCAGCAGTAGAAATTACTGACGGTAATGAAGTAGTAAAGATAAACCCTGGCGCAGTGAGTCTTACAGCATCGACTAAATTGTGACTAGCAGTAATATAACCACCTATAGTACCGTATGCTTTTGCAAGTGTACCCTGAATAATATCGACTTGATCACTACAACCAAGAAGTTCAGCAATACCACCACCGTGTTTACCGTATAAACCTACCGTATGAACTTCATCTATAAAGGTTAGAGCATTATATTTTTTAGCTAAATTAATTATATCTTTAACAGGTGAGAAAAAACCATCCATAGAGTAAGCTGACTCAAAAACAATAATTTTTGGTCTATTAATGTCAACTAGCTGTAACAATTCTTCTAAATGCTTGGCATCTAAATGCCTATAAATATATTTCTCAGCTCTTGAACTTGTAATACCAGCAATAATCGATGCATGATTTAACTCATCGGAGAAAAAGACTATATTTTGCATGATTTTAGCAAGCGTTGCAAGCGTTGTATCATTTGCTACAAAACCAGAGGTAAATACTAAAGCCGCTTCCTTATTATGTAAACCTGCTAATTCTTTTTCTAGCTCAATAATAGCGATATTATTACCACCAATATTACGAGTTCCTCCTGACCCAACACCATATTTTAGCAAAGCATCTATAGAAGATTGTATTACTTCTGAATGTTTACTCATACCCAAATAGTCATTTATACACCACATAACTATCTGCTTATTTTCATACTCTGCAAAAGGGAAATTATCAGCTTCTCTCTTTAAAGCTTTAAATTCTCGATATCTTCCTTCGCTCTTAATTTTATCTATATGATTGCTAAATATAGTATCATAATAAAACATCAAAACTATTATTTTATTTAAAATTTATTTGCAACGTTAGTTGAGAGAGTGTGTCACGCTACGATTTGACCACAGCATTTTTAGAAACTATAATTACAAACCACCTTACAAAATAATTCGTATCATAGACAGACAGCAAATACTAAAACCGCTTTTACACCGAATTCACGTTTGTAGCCATTCTACATTAAAATTAAATAAGTTTAAAGTTATAAAATAGCTTTTTGTATAATGTCGTTTAGTCTTTTTGAAAAAGCACCAGTATCAGCTACAGGTTCACCTTCTAAAATACATACTTGATCAAATATCAATTTAACTAACTCTTCATTACTTTTATTATTTGCTTTTAAATCATTAAAAATCTTCTCTATAATTTTATTTTTAGGATTTAGCTCTAAATTTTTGGCAGAAACAGTAGCAATTTGTTTTTGCTCAATTAAAAACCTCTCCATACGAATATCCATAGCGGATTCACTAACTGCAAGGCAAGCTGGGCTTGAAGTAAGCTTTTTAGAGATCTTAACCTCTTTAACTAAATTGCCTAATATTTCTTTGAAGTAATCTGTTAGTAATTTATATTCATCATTGGATTTTTTATCATCTTTATTCTTCTCATCAAGAACTGAGCTAGCTTTTTCTATATCAATATCGCTTCTTGTAGCTGATTTAATAGCATGCCCTTTATACTCACTATTAACATTTACCCAAAAATCATCGACTGTATCAGTGAAAAGCAATACATCTATATTCTTACTTAAGAATCCTTCAATTTGTGGACTTGACAGTAATTTATCCGGATTATCACCGCTCAAATAATATATAGTATTTTGTCCATCTTTAAAATTTGCTATATATTCATCAAGACTGATCAATTTATTATGTAAAGCACTCCTAAATATACATACTTCTAATAATTTTTCGTGATCAGTTGTAGCTTCACATAATCCTTCTTTTAAAGCTCCACCAAAATTAGCCCAAAATGTATTATATTCTTCTGACGACTCTTCTTTCTTTTTCTTAAGCTCACCTAGTACTCTTTTAGTAATAGCGTTTTTGATTTTCTCAAGCACATTGTTATGCTGTAAAGATTCACGGCTAATATTTAGCGGTAAATCTTCTGAATCAACTATACCTCGTAAAAATCTTAGATACGATGGAATTAAATCAATATTCTCATCAGAAATAAAGACTCTTTTGATATAGAGCTTTACTCGTCTTTTACGATCAGGATGGAATAAGTCAAAAGTTTTGCTTGATGGAATAAAGAGTAAGTTAGTAAATTCTATTGCTCCTTCATTTTTGTTATGCATAGTTATCCAAGGATCGTCGACTGCATAAGATAAACTTTTATAAAACTCTTTATATTGTTCTTCAGTAATTTTGGATTTTGGCCTTGTCCATAATGCTGAAGCTGAGTTAAGCTGAATTTCGTTATTACCTGCTTCATCAAAGAAATATATAGGTACAGCTATGTGATCGGAATAACTTTTTACGATATGTTTTAATCTAAAATGATCAAGAAAAATATCTTCTTCCTTTTTAATATGTAGGATGATTTCAGTACCTCTAGTAAATTCTCTATCAGAATCTGAGACAGTATATTCACCAAGCCCATCTGATTCCCAAATGTAAATCTTATCTTCACTCACTTTTCTTGAAGTTACTGTAACTTTATCTGCTACCATAAAACTTGAATAGAAACCAACTCCAAATTGACCTATCAGCATATTATCTTTTTTAGAATCACCAGACAGATTTTTTAGAAAATTTGCTGTACCTGATCTTGCAATAGTGCCAAGATTCTCGATTAAATCATCTTTATTCATGCCAATACCGTTATCACGGATAATAATCTGTCCATTATTTTTATCAATTCTAACCGTAATTTTAAAACTAGAATCATCTGCTGTTAGCTCACTGTTGCTTTGAGATAAATAACGTAATTTATCGCAAGCATCTGAAGCATTGGAAATTAGCTCTCTCATAAATATTTCCTTATTACTATAAAGAGAGTGAATCATTAGGTTTAAAATCTTGCCAACTTCGGCATCAAATTTCTTTTTTTCTTGCGTCATACTATCATCCAATTTATAAATTCTTTATTCATATAAGGATTAATAATTAAATTTAAATACTCTTCTCTAATATTTTTTATTAATATTGTTTTTAAGTTATGACTATAACCCCTAATAATTCCTAAATCATTGCGTGCTAATTTCCATTCTTTTGCTAGATAATTTATGACTTCTTTGTTAGCTTTACCTTTTTCTGGAATAGATTTTATAGATAATTTGAGATATGGAATGTTATCCACAATTACAAAATTACTGACTAGATTATGTTTAGCATTCGTCTTCACTTTAATATTAAGCAAAGCTTGTTTCAAAGATGAGTTATAACTATAGAATTTGTTCATGAATAATTTCTATAACATTTACAGAAAGTTATTATTATGTGATAATAAATCTAATTTATTTAAATTGCTACCAATTAAATTGATTAAATAATGATAAATTATCTCCTTCACAAGAATTATTTTCTCTTTGATCTGTACATCTTAAAATAATTTACTTGTTCTTCTTCAAACTTAGATAAAGTAATACTATCAGATGATATTTGCTCTTTTACTAAAATAAAAGTTTTTTCATTTTTTAGTCTGTATATACTGTACTTACTAATGAATTTGGTAACGCTATACTTAGATTATTCCAAATGTTCGTATAAATGTATTTTTTCTATCATAAACTTACTAATAATTTAGTGAATGTTATTTATATCAAAAATAAAAGTTGCTGCTCTAAGCTTAACAACTCTATAGGTATCTTTATCTATTTTATTTGTTAAATTCTCTTTCATAATAACATCTTATATTTATGCTTTAAAAAATGATTAGGACCTGGTCATACAATACCGTCAATAAATTTATTAGCATTTATTACAAAAAAGAATACTTGAAAAAAGCTATTTAAATTGATATAAGGTTTATCGGTAGTTATATTTGGCGCCCTTAGCTCAGCTGGATAGAGCAACAGATTTCTAATCTGTGGGTCAGAGGTTCGAATCCTTTAGGGCGCGCCATTCTTCGATTTCCAACACTTTTATAAAGCTATAGAACGCTGGATACAGTATAATGTGAGGTTTTTGACTGGTTTACTTTATAGGAAAAAATATCAACTTTATCAATTGCTTTTTCTTCATTCGCCGATACAAGAAAATTTTATATGCATTTGCAACTATTTGGATCACATCTATCATTTTTTGGTTAAATACCTATCATCCTACTTTATACCATTATATTTTTATCAGATAATATATTATCTTTTGTGCACTCATACTCACACTAAACAAAACTGCTATAGAATAAGCTGCTCTACAGTTTTTGATTTTTATCATAGATACCTATGTAATGATTAAAAGTGAGAAGCGTTGCTGCCAATTTTTCAAATTAAACTATAATACATAGCTCTTCAATAATTTAAGATTAATAAATCTTTATCAACCCTAAAACCTTTAAAACGCTCGAGCAGTGACATACCAAGAAGTGAAATATCAAGATTGCCAAGACCTACATGCCCCTTGACGTTTTTGAATTCTGTACCGATTATAACACTATCTAAAATTATAGGAGCAGCTTTACTTTCACCATTAGCTGTTAGGTAAGTTCTAGTATATTTTAATTTGTTTAAATCAAAACCTAACTTCTTAGCATCATCACAAGTTAAAGCTACGTCACTTGCACCAGTATCAAGCATAAATTTTATCTTAACGTTATTTACAAAAGCATTGATATAAAAATGTCCATCTCCACTACGTGCTATAATAATCTCGCCAACTTTAGTAGACCAACTATATGAAGGAATTAATACCACAATTACTCTATGGTAAATATAACTCAGCTCAAACCTGAACACATAGGCAGTTATTATAATTAAAAAAATTGATGCCCAAGCTGCTAATTGTAAACAGAATTTACGCACTTCATTTTGACTAATAGTGCTGTAAATTATACTAAATAATATTAATAATGATGAAAAAAAAGCTCCTATATTCTGTGACTCTTTAAAAAACTTTGGATAATGCTGATTGATATATTTATAAAATAAAGCTGTTACAATTACGCTACTACAAATTATAAATACAAATTTTATAAGTTTTTTGGCCATTATTGAATATTTAATAAATTTGAAAAAGAACATGGTACTTCGCAGGTTTTAAGCACACTGTAGGCATACTACGTTAGGATTAAAAGCAAGAAGCAATATAACAACTTTTAATTAAACAAATATATTACATTAAATCACCGATATTTTCTAAAAATAACCTTGCTCTATGTGATGCCGGTTTATAAAAAAAATCTTGTGCAGTTTGATTCGCTAAAACTTGTCCTTGATCCATAAAAATAATACGATCAGCTATTAATTTAGCAAATTTTAAGTGATGAGTTACTACTACCATACTCATTTGATCTTTTAATAAATTTATATTTTCTACAACATCTTTAATATTTTCAGGATCTAATGCTGAAGTTGGTTCATCGAATAATAAAATTTCTGGCTTCATCATTAAGGCTCTTGCTATTGCTATGCGTTGCTTTTGTCCTCCTGATAAGCTTGCCGGATATGAGTTAAATTTTTGTGTTAACTTGAATTTCTCAAGTAACTCTTTTGCTTGAGATATTACTTGATTTTTTGACAATTTTAAAACATTTACTGGTGTATAAATCAAATTATCACCGACAGTTAAATGAGGAAAAAGATTAAAGTTTTGAAAAACCATGCCAACTTTTAGCCTGAGTTTTCTTCTATCTTTAGGTAGTAATTTTTTTCCATCAACTAATAAATTACCATTACTTGGTTCTTCTAGATTATTCAAAATCCGTAGCAAAGTAGTTTTACCACCTCCTGAAGGACCTATTATTACTGTAGTTTCTTTAGTAGCAAAATTTAAGTCAATATTCTTAATCACGTAATTCTTACCATAACGCTTACAAACTTTCTCTAGAGTAATCATAAATTAAACTGTAAATCTATAACCATCATAAAGTGGTTTTATGTTATCTGGAAGTATTTCTGTAATTTTATGATAATCTATAGTATGTCTCATATTGGTTAATAATATTTGCTTTGGCTTATATACTTCTCTCCACTCTAGAACCTTATCAAGCCCTGCATGGTTTTTATTTGATTCATAATCCATACAATCTAATATCCAAATTTTTATATTTTGTAAAAATTTTTCTGATTCAGGTGGGAAATTAACCACGTCAGCTGAATAAACAAAATCACCTATGCGTAAACCTAAGCTATCAATAAATCCATGATTTTGTCTAAAAAATTGTATTTCAATAGTCTTAATTTTAATTTTATCAAAAAAATCAACAGGTTTAATTTCTAACATCTGTCCAAGTTCAAGAGAGCTTCTATCAAATAAATAATCATATTTCTGATGTAGTTTTACTACGCTATTATAATTAGTATAAATTTCTAATGGTTTCTTCTGCATAAGAGAAAATACCCGTAAATCATCAATACCATTAACATGGTCTGAGTGATCATGCGTCAATATAGCACAATCAAGCTTACTTATTTTTTCCCTAACTAACTGATATTTAATATCATAACCAAAATCAACTAATATTTGACTATTTTCGTCACTAATGTATATTGCTGACCTAGTTCTTTTATTGTACTTTAAATTTGAAATACATACAGAACAATTGCACCCAATAACTGGTACACCTACGGATGCACCACAACCTAATATTGTTACTTTTAACATAAATATTTAAAAATTAATGTTTGATATCTTTTACAATTTTTATGGTTTAAATCAAGAAATATTTTCATTTTTGAATAAAGTTACCAATATTGGTTTAATACCTTACTTTTTAAAAATACTTTCTTTTTGTTTTAATATTGCTAATTTTGTTTTAATATATATTTTATACTGTATATATTTTTTTATTCAATTAAAGAAAATCAAAAATATCAATGAACTACAAAATAAATTCTGGGATAGTTATAATAAATTAGTAGAAATTGGTATAATATACATAGTATTCGGTTTAATTTTTACTGCTCTTAAATTTTCTATTAACTTACCGCGTCCTTATTGTAGCTTGCCTATAGATAGTTTTATAACAATAAAAAATACTGCAAATGAAAGATGTTTATCAAGCTTTCCGAGCAGCCATGCTGCTCTTGCAAGTTTAGTTAGTTATCTTATCTGGGATTATATTAAATTACCAATAAAATTATTAATGATTTGTCTTGTTATACTAGTATCATTGTCTAGAATTAGCCTTGCCATGCATTATCCAAGTGATATAATTTACGGCATTGCTATCGTGTTTATAGTTATACTCATAAGTAAACTACTTTATCAAATCTTTTCAGAGAATATAATAAAAAAGCTTGGTTATTTTATTCTTAATTCATTTACAAAAACTAGCACTTAAATGTTGTTATATCGAAAATACTTTATAAAAAATATTTTATCTCTGCTCATAGTTGTTACTTTTTCAATGACTAGCATTGTATGGATTACACAAATATTAAAGCTTTTATATTTATTTGATAAAGGTATAAAAGTTATGGATTTCTTCAGCTTAGTAATTTTAGTACTACCTACTTTAGTATTTATTCTATTACCAGTAATAACAGTTATTGCTATAATCTATATTTATAATAACCTAAAAATTGAACGGCAACTAATTATATTACAAGCTTTGGGAGTTAACAATGTACAGCTAGCATTACCAGCTTTATATGTTGCATTAATAGTTATGTTAATTGCTTATTATATATCTTCTACTATTATGCCTTTATCTCATATAAATTTAAAATCACGTTTAAGCTTTATAAAGAATAATTATATATCATCTATGATTGAAGAGAAAACGTTTAATAAAATAACAAAAGATATTACTATTTATATAGACAAAAAATCAGCAGATAATGTTATGAGTGGAGTAATAATATTTGACAACCGTACGACCGATAATCCTTCTATAGTATTTGCAAGTTCAGGTATATTTAATATATACAATAATAATCCAGTTTTTGAACTCAATAATGGTGTAAGACAAGAATATGACGTAAATGGTAATTTAACACAGCTAACTTTTGAGTCATTAATGATAAAACTACAAAATGATAGCCCTTTAATATCTCAAAGAACTAAGCATAATAAAGAAGCAAATGAGTATTATATTAAGGAATTGCTCAAACCTCCTGTAGATTTAAGTCCTGAGAAAAAAACTAAATTAATTGCTGAAGCACATCAAAGAATAATTTGGCCTTTATATAATTTTGTACTACCTTTTTTAGCACTTGCCATTTTCTTAAAATATCCTTATAGCAAAAAAATAACTTTTATTCCGATATTATATGCTTCCCTAACAGTATTAATAGTAACCTCAGTTCATTTTATATTGCAAAATTTTGCTTCAAAAAATCTAAATTTTGTTTTTGCCTGTTATGCAAATATATTTCTTGCTCTAACAATTGGATTATATTTATTTATAAGAAAAAATATATAGATTTAGTTGTCATTGTGAAGTACTAAAAGTATTGTTGCATAGCTTAGAAAACATGCTCTATACTATTTCCACTTTCGTAGGAATGTAGTAAAAATATAAAATGTGTAGAGTTTTTACATTATATCAAATACTCTTACTCTAGATTGCTACTTTCGTGATGATTAAGACTAGTCAAAACACTGTACAATATTTTACCCTTAATTCCTCCTTAAGATGATAGATTACTAAGTTGAAACTGTGCTTCTTCTTTTACAATGATGTAATTATTTAGTCATGAATATTACTCTGAGTAGAAGAGTAGTTATGGGTATCAACTAAAGAAAAAAATAATAAAGCTAAGAGCGCAAAGTACACATAAGCTTTTGCAAGACGAAATAGTAAAATTTTAAGTTCATCAAATATATCTAAACTTATTCTACTTTACTCCATGCACCTTGAAGATCTTGCTTAAAACAATCAATTGCGTTTTCTTGCTTGGTAGATTTGTGTATTTTTGATGTCAATTCTTTTAAATCTTCAGGAAAATCAGTTATTATAATTATTCTTTTAAAAGCTTCAAAGTAACATTTTACTTGCAAAATTTTTTCTATATCTACAGGTGAGATGACAATAAGCACACTAGCATCATTAGGGTTTTGTAGCTCATCTGTGATATAAATCGGCTGTTTTTCAGGTTTAGGATCAAACTTGCTTCCGTGAGGAATGAATTGCTTACATGAATAAGTCCAAAGATTTTTATTGAGCATTTCCTGCTGCTCTGTATCTGCTGTTAATACGACACTCTTAAGACCAGAATAATAACATTTTTCTATTAAAAGAAATATTGCCTTCAACAGTAATTCATCGCTTGTTTGATAAATACTAAATTGTTGCATAAAAACTTTATATTATTTTTTCATAAGAGACTTTCAAGTGGTACGGATAGAGGGACTTGAACCCCCACGCCTTGCGGCACAAGAACCTAAATCTTGCATGTCTACCAGTTTCATCACATCCGCATATGAGTATTGTTGTTTAGTCTTCGGTATTATTGCAAAAAGAAAACACAAGTTTAAGACACTAAGCAATCTACTAAAAATAATACAAAATTGCCTACTAACGATTATTCTTTGGATTGCTAAGTTAATCTACAACTACCCACAACAAAAAACAAAGTATAGCAACAACACTTTATTACTTTATTGCTGTAGTTAGCATTTCTACCAAAAAATTATAATACACATTATATAATTTTTGTAAATCGCTAATTTTAGCATGCTCATTTATTTTATGTGCTGTTTCAGATAACAAACCGAATTCTACCAATGGACAATAATTTTTGATAAATCTTGCATCCGATGTACCACCACTCGTTGAGAATTGTGGTTTTATTTTAAGTATATTTTCTACTACTCTAGCAAAATCTTTTATTTTATCACTAGGATTTTGAATAAAGCTTTCTGCAGAACTACTATATTCTAACTTATAATTCAGTTTATATTCTTTGCAGTATTGTTTAACAATTTGCTCTACTAATTGCACTAAAGTTTCTACACAATATAAATTATTAAAGCGTATATTAAAATATGCTTCTGCTTTTGCTGGAATTATATTTGCAGTATTATTACCAACATCAATAGAAGTAATTTCAAGATTTGATCTTTGGAAAAATTCTGTTCTTTTATCAAGTTTTATGTTTACTAATTCATTCAATATTTTTACTAAGCAAGGTACAGGATTATTTGCTTTATGTGGATAAGCTACATGCCCTTCTAAACCTTCTATATTTAACTTAAAGTTAATACTTCCTCTTCTACCGATCTTAATAGTGTCACCTATTCTTTGTTCACAAGTAGGCTCTCCAACAATAGCAAAGTCAATTTTATGTCCTTGATCATAAATATATTGCAGCATTTCCTTAGTACCAAGTTTTGCACTTCCCTCTTCATCACTAGTAAGTAAAAAGCTAATAGAACCTTTAATATCAGCATTATTTTTTATAAAATCTAATGTTGCAGCTAAAAAACATGCTATAGCTCCTTTCATATCAACGGTGCCTCTGCCATATATTTCATCGCCTATTATATGAGCAGAAAAAGGAAAAGCATGCCAAAGACTTTCATTAATTACCGGCACTACGTCAACATGACCTACAAAGCAAATATTTGGCTGATTGTTGCCATAAACTGCATAAAGATTAGTAACTTGTTCACTTTGAGAATCACCAAATATTCTTATTTCAGTTTTGAATTCATGCTTTTTAAGTAAACCCTCAACATATTCAATAGCACCGCTACTGTTGGGAGTCACGGACTTGAATTTAAGCAAATCTTTTAGATAATTAATGTACATAAGTACTTTTATTAGTTTATAATTAATAACTATAATCTTTCGTTTCTTTGAAAAAGATTATATTTTTTACATTCACTTATACAAATACAAGTTTACAAAAATAAAGTAAGAATAAATTAATATTTATATAATAAGTAGTATTCATTTGAGAGCGTTTGCCTATCAAATTCTATGAAAACAGCAGTAATAATTGATTTTTTACTTTCTGCATTATTTGGAATAATAGTTTTAAGAGCTTGTACTAAAATTAAAGAATAAGATATAAAATTATGGATTACAATAAACTCATTAAATAATGATTATAAGATTTAAATAAAATCTTATATTTTTGGCTAGAAAAAACAGGATATGGTACTGTATAAACAGTATTAGAAGAAAGAATTGCTTTTTCAAGCTTATTCACCATAAAAGGCATATTATAATTATAATCCACTAAAATTATTGAAGTAATATTATAAGTTAAAATAAAATCAGTGACTTTATTAATATAATCCTCTTCTGACATTATTTTACTTGGAGCAAGTATTACCTGCTGTTCTACGACGCTATGCTCTTTTAATAAATTATTTAATTGCTCAGAAGACTCTATACCAGTAATAAATAGTATAGGTGCATAGCCTGCCTTAAGTAGAGCAATACCGGTTTCAACTTTATGACCTCCTCCGGCAAATACTACTATTGCATCAGTAGTATTATTATTAAGCTTATAAGAATTTATTAAATATACATAATAGACAAAGCCAATAACCCAAATTGCTAAAATTGCAAGTAAAAATTTACGGATCATTTAAATATCTTATTAAATTCAGTTTGAATAATCTTATCAAATTCTGGTAGTTCAATAGAAATTCCTAATTGCTTTAAAGAAGTTACTAAAGAATTTTCAAGTCCACAAGGAATAATTCCAGCAAACTTACTTAAATCTGTTGAAATATTTACAGCTATACCGTGATATGTAACCCACTTCCTTACTCTAACACCTATTGCAGCAATTTTAGCAAATTCGTCACTTTTTATTTTTACCCAAATACCTACCTTACCTTCAATAATATACGCTTTAACTCCAAGATAATTCAAACTATTCATAATCCATTCTTCAAGCATTTTTATGTACAGTTTTAAATCTTTAGTACGATTTGGTAAGGCTAAATTAAGAATTGGATAAATAATACGTTGACCAGGTCCATGAAAAGTAAATTTACCACCACGACCGGTATAAATTACTGGAACATTAATGCAATTCAATAATTCTTCTTGTTTATAATCAGTACCGGCAGTATATACTTCAGAATGTTCAACTAAATAAACAATTTCCGGCTCATTAGCACTAATTACCTTGTTAACATAACATTCCATTAACCTTAGAGTAGCTGAGTAATCTGTAAGATTCGGTATAGTTATAAATTGTACCATATTATATTATCTATCATAGTATCAATTATTAATTGATACTATGATAATTCAGATCTATATTTTAATATTAATGCATCTAAAATTGCTACGGTTTCAACATCCAAATCGCCGAAAAAATTATTAGGACGAAAATGCATTTGAAATGAAATTATAACATTTTTCATTTTAGAGTCTAAAACTCCATTATCTTCAAGCTTATAGCCATATGTAATAAATTTTTGTTGAATTGCTTTTATATTTGTTACATCTACTTGTGGTAGTAGATCATTAAAAGTCTGCTCATCATACCATGCGCCTATACCATTATCATATAATAATTTCCATGGAAATAACGGCCCAGGGTCTTGTTTTCTACCAGGAGCAATATCAGAATGTCCTATAATTCTAGTTGGCTTAATATTATACCTAGCAATGATTTGCTTGCATAAACTTATAACACTATTAATCTGCTTTTGTGAATAAGGCAACCACGTTATATTACTGTTTTTTGTGCTTTGTTGATCATTACCTTTTGTATTTACTTTAAAAGCAGGGTTAACTATTTCAATACCAATTGATGTATCATTAATACGCTCATGCCCTTGCCAGTAACTTACTCCTGCATGCCACGCTCTATCATGTTCTTCTACTAATTGAAATACATGTTCAGGATTTTCATTATTTACTAAATAATGAGCACTTAATTGTTCACTGGTTAAAAAATCTATAGATTGCTTAAAATCGCACTGAGTATAATGTAATACTAGGAACTTAATACGTTTATCAAACCCTATAGCTCTATAAGATGTTTTATTGATTTTTATCATATAAATTTTAGGACGTTATACAAAGTTGGAGAATTCATTATATTAGTTACTTAATAATGCTATATAAGAAAAAACTTGTAGTGTATGGCTTTAAAAAATAGCTGAAGCGTCGTACCATGACCTAACCATGGTATTTTAAAAATTAACTTATAATATTAAAATTTATAGATCACAATATAAACTTACAGGGTGACAAGTTAATTTTCTTAACTATACTCTTTGAGTATTTACAATAACAACACAAGCAACCTTACACAAGAGGCACTTTTTGATGGTGCCGGATATCGGATTTGAACTGATGACCTACCGCTTACAAGGCGGTTGCTCTACCGCTGAGCTAATCCGGCATATAACAACTACGTAAAAGATTACAGCCAATTATTAAAATGTTACTACACAGATACCACCCCCTGATTTCATAAAAATGATATCAAGTGTTATTTTCAATGCTGAGACTACACTTAAACAGACCACCATTCATAGCATATTTCCGTAGCACATTTTAATTTTACAAGCAACTAAGCTTCCACTTCCTTTTTACTTGGTTTAGCTTTACGGTTTTTTGCTTTAACTTTCATCTCCTTTTTGACTTTCTCAGGAAGATTGACACCAGACTGCTCTATAAATTTTGCAACTCTTTCTGTTGGCTTAGCACCTGTACTAAGCCAATATTCTATACGATCTTTTTTTAAAACTACACGCTCACTACTTCCTTTAGCAAGCATTGGATTATAAGTTCCAACTTTCTCTAAAAAATTACCATCTCGTGGCGCAGTTGCATTAGCTACTACCACACGATAGAAAGGACGTTTTTTAGCGCCACCTCTAGCTAAACGAATTTTTACTGCCATATATACTCAACCTATTTTATTTTTTCTTCTTTAAAAAGAACATGTTTTCTAGCTATTTTATCATATTTACGAAAAGAAAGCTTTTCAGTTTGGGTTTTTGGATTACGTTTTTTTACCCAAAAAACGCCTGTATTAGCAGTACTTACTAGCCGCACTAACACATTTTTATTTTTCTTTGCCATTAGTTGTGACACCTTGAATCAAGATATTATTATTAAAGAGGGAGAATAAAACGAAATTAAAAAATAGTCAAGTGAAATACTTTATAGTAGCATTTTATTTTCGTCTGAATAAGCGTTCTATATCTTTGAGCTTTAACTCAATATATGTAGGTCTACCGTGATTACATTGCCCTGAAAACGGGGTATCTTCCATTTGACGCAATAAAGCGTTCATTTCATCTACTAATAATTTTTGTCCTGCTCTAATAGCATAATGACAAGCATAAGTTTTTGTCACATGATCAATTAACTCTGTTAAAGCTATATTCTCACCACAATCTGATAAATGATCAGCAAGATCTTGAATTAACTTTTGTACATTTATATCTCCAATGATATTTGGAATTTCAGTTACTATAATAGATTTTTCACCAAATCTTTCTAGAGTTAAACCAAGTTTAAATAGATTCTCTTTGTTTTCATACAAATAATCTGCCCTTTTTTCATTTGATAGCTCTACTACTTCAGGAATAAGCAAACGTTGCTTTATTAGTCCTTCTGTTTTAATATAGTTCTTTATTATTTCATACCCCAAACGTTCATGCGCAGCATGTTGATCAGTAATAATTATACTATCTTCTGTTTGTGAAATAATATAAGTAGTATGAAGCTGTGCCTTAGCTGCCCCAAGCCTATATTGTTTAGATGTATGCTGTTCATTTTGTATATACTTTTTTACTTCTTCTTGCTCTATTTTAGCATATGGTAATGTATCAATTAGTTTCTGACAAACATTACTTTGAGGAACTTTAGGTGTAATAGCTAGTGTATTAGCATTGTAATCAGACGATTTACTAGTAACACTTACATTTATATCTACTGTTGGTTGTTTATCAACTATAGGGCTCTTAAATAATTTAAGTGCATCATTGGCAATAGTAGTGGAAGTAACATGGCTTTTATTTGCTAAAGCATTTTTAATAGAATCTATTAATAGATTCCGAACATAAATTGGGTCGTGGAATCTAACTTCTGCTTTTGTTGGATGAACATTAACATCTACAAATTGTGGGTTGATTCGTAGGAATATAGCACATAGCGGATAACGGTCACGTGCTAAATAACCTTGATATGCCACTCTTAAAGCTATTTGCAATACTTTATCTTTTACTGACCTATTATTTATAAACAAAAACTGATCTTCACTTGAAGCTCTGTTATATGTCGGAATGCTAGTATATCCGTAAATAGAAAAGTCAGAAGTTTTAAAATTTATATAAGTAGCATTTTTTATAAAATTATCACCTATTACATCAATTATACGCTGTCTTAGGTTACTTTCTGTATCTTTACTTTGTCCTTTAAGCTTTAGTAAAACCTTACTCTCATGTGTTAGGTTAAAGGAAATTTCAGGATATGCTAAGGCAATTTTTTTAACTACATCAATTATTGTAGTAAGTTCAGTTTTATCAGTTCTAAGAAATTTTAAGCGAGCAGGCGTTGCAAAAAATAAATCTCGTATTTCTATTTTAGTACCATCATTATGAATAGAAAGAGTAACATGTTTTTCATTACCACCAATTAATTTAATCTGAAATGCTTTATCACTACCACGTTTCCTAGAAGTAATGAGCATTTTACTAATAGCAGCAATTGAAGGTAATGCTTCACCTCGAAAACCAAAAGTATGAATGTTTAGAAAATCATTTTCATCAAGCTTAGAGGTTGTATGACGCTCAACAGCAATTTCTAATTCCTTACTCGTCATACCGATACCATCATCAGAAATAATGATTAGGTTTTTACCTGCACGCTCTAAAATAATATCTATTTTACTACTACCTGCATCTACTGAATTTTCAACTAGCTCCTTTACCACTGAAGCAGGACGTTCTATAACCTCACCGGCAGCAATTCGGTTAATAGTACTTTCTGAAAGAAATTTTAGAGTCATTTTGTTATTAACCTAAATTTTTTGCTGCAATAAGGACAATCAACTTCCCCTATCTCTAGATCAATCTCCAAATATACTTTTGGATGATCATAAAACAGATTCTTACCATAACAAGATACATATACATCAGTACTATCAACAATTTCCATAAATCAATACTTTTTTCTTTTAAGTAAAATCTACCATAAGCCACTTTTAAATAAAAGACAAATACGAATTTAAACAGAGGTACAAATGAAAAACAAAATTAGTAGTTATTACCAAATTCTACTAGCAGTATTGGACTTGATATAGCAAAGCAATTTGTAAATCTATATAATGGCTTTACAAAAGATGTGTAGAGAACCTTTAATCATGCATTAAATAGCATATACTGTTAAAGTTTGTCATATTACTAAAGAATCTGCACCTAGAGATGTTACTCTTAAATTTTAGGCTATAAAAAAATTTGTAGAAGCTGATGAAATAGCTAATTTATGTAGTACTTAATGTAATAAAAAACATCATTAATAACAGGTGCAGGACTTTTTATAGATAGTAGCTGAACTGCATAGTAAGTAATAATTACTAAGTTTTTTAAAATTTTTTGTTAAAAATGTATTTATTTAATTATCAATAAAGTTATTTATATAAACTAAAAGCATTTTTTTAAATTAGGGATAGCTATTCTAGTAAAAATTTTCGTACTCATACTCAGAATCTAACATGACTACTCGAAAAACTAAATAACTATAAGTTCATATTTAACACTTTATAAATGATATAACTTGTTTATAATAGCTAGTAACAATTAAGTTATTTAGTGTTCAATGAATAGGTCTAATTTCATTTTTTTATCTGCTATTTCAGGTAATATACTCGAATATTATGATTTTACAGTATATTCCGTTTTTTCACCCATTATTGGACAAGTTTTTTTTCCTGGTGAATCAGAGTTTATCCGAATTCTTTTAAGCCTTGCAGTATTTGCAGTTGGTTTTTTAACAAGGCCGATAGGCGGAATATTATTCGGTTATATCGGTGATAGGTATGGTAGGCGTATTGCTTTAATACTGTCAATGCTTGGTATGACTATTCCAACTTTTATTATAGGTTTAATACCTTCATACGAAAGTATAGGAATTTATGCACCTATAACACTAGTTATAATGCGGCTTATACAAGGTTTATGTATTAGTGGAGAAGGAACAGGAGCAGCTATTTTTATCTTAGAACATCGTCAAAATCTAAGACCAGGTTTTACTGCTGGTTTAGTACATGGTTCAAATATTGCTGGCACTTTAATTGCAACATTTATCGGTATTATGATTGAATGTTATTTTTTCCAAATTGATTTCGCATGGCGTTTTGCTTTTTTACTTGGTGGTTTCATGGGTCTTGTCGGATTTTATTTACGATTACGTGTATCAGAAACACCTATTTTTAAAATGCTTGAGAAAAAGAAACAAGTTCTTAAAACACCTTTTTCCAATGTAATTAGAACTGCTTGGAGATCTATATTTTTAACTATATGTATAGGTGCTATTGCTAGTAGTGTTATGTATTTAGTAAAAACATATATAAATGTTTTTTATTACAATGTTATGCATCTTGATAATACTATCGCTTTATCATATTTAGCTTACTGCTCATTTATTGCTATGATAACGATGCCGTTTGCTGGCGGTACTGCTGATATTATCGGGAAATATAAAATGATTATGTTTGTTGGGGTTGCTATTTTGTTACTAATTTTACCGACTATGTTACTCATGGCAAAAAATAAGATATGGCAACAAATTATAGCACTTACTATTCTTGGCGTACTTGCCGGAGCAATAGCTGGTACAGCTTACATATTCGTTATATCTCTATTTACTGCAGAACAAAGATTTACTGGCGTTGCTTTTAGTTATAATTTTGCAATAGCAATATTTGGTGGTACCTCTCCGATTATTTCACGTTGGCTTGTTGAAAAGACTGCATTATTTTATGCTCCTGCTTTTTATATCATGATCATTACAGCTCTATTTTTAATGATTATGTACATGATGAAAAAAGTAATTAAACAAATTATTGAATAACATGCTCATTTAATTTGAGAAATTAGCTACGTTGCTTCTTTTTGTTTATAATAAAGTATATGAATATAGAAAATAAAAAAATAATTAGTAATTGGTTTACTGACTTACGTGATTTATTGTGTATAGAATTTGAAAAGATTGAAACAGAATATGCAAAAGAAAAAGGTATAAAACCAGCAAAATTTGTACGTTCGAATTGGCAGCGCAATGGTGGCGGTGGTGGTGTTATGTCTATTATGAAAGGAGAGGTATTTGAAAAAGTAGGTGTTAATATCTCTACTGTATTCGGTGAATTTTCCCCTGAAATTCGTCCTGAAATTCCTGGAACAGAAATAAATGGAGAATTTTTTGCAACAGGTATCTCATTAGTTGCACATCTTAAATCACCATTAATTCCTGCTGTGCATTTCAATACTCGTTACATAGAAACATCTAAAAGTTGGTTCGGTGGTGGTGGTGATTTAACACCATTTTATGCAGAAGAAAATGAAACTGCAAAATTTCATGCAGCATTTAAAGAAGCTTGTGATAAATATGATTCTAGCTATTACCCTAAATTTAAAAAACAATGTGATGAGTATTTTTATCTAAAACATAGAAAAGAACCAAGAGGAGTAGGTGGAATATTTTATGATTATTTAAATAGCGGCAATTTTAATCAAGATTTCGCTTTTACACAAGATGTAGGTAAAGCTTTATTATCAGTATATCCTGAAATCGTCAGAAATAAGTTATATTTACATTGGACAACAAAGCAGAAAGAATATCAGCTTATAAAGCGTGGTAGATATGTAGAGTTTAACTTATTGTACGATCGTGGTACTAAATTTGGTTTAATGACTGATGGAAATATTGAGGCAATATTAATGTCACTTCCACCGGAAGTAAAATGGTCTTAAGCACATTTTTATATTTTTAAATACTACTGTCTAGTGTTCATACCTCAAGAATACCTATTATATTATCCCCGCCTATGAATGACATATGAGTTATACAATTTTTAGTCAAAAGGTTTTACTATAACCATAATTACTGCAACAATCATACAAATAGTAGGAATTTCGTTAACTAGACGGAAAAATTTCTCAGAATGAACATTTTTGCCGCTTGCAAAATCTTTTCGCCATCTTGAAAGTAAACCATGAAATATGACTAAAATTAACACTGCAAACATTTTAACATGAAACCAAGTATCAAGAGCAACAAACCCATAAATATAAGCATTTATTAAACCAAATATAAATGTGCTAATCATTGCAGGATTCATAATAAATCTAAGTAATTTTAACTCCATTATTTGTAGAGTATTATCTAGTTCACTACCTATTTTAACCTTGGTATGATAAACATATATTCTAGGTAAATATAGCAATCCTGCCATCCAACATATAGTTGATATTAAGTGAACCGATTTAAACCATAAATAATAACTTGCCATTTCTTATTCTTTTATTTACATAAACATTTAACAAATTTATTTAGACATATTCTTGTACCAGAAGCACTAATTACTAAATTAGTATCAATCTTATTGATAAATCGTAGTAATATATTTGTCAAACTATTAATAAAAATTTTATTTGTTCCAAGTGTTGGTATTCTGGTATACTGAATTTTATATTTATCTGCAATTAATTTATATTCAATATCAAGTTCCACTAACGTCTCAATATGTTCAGACACAAAGGATATAGGTACAATAATCACGTTTTTTTTCAACTTTCCTGCTATTTCTATTTCATCTTCTGTATTTGGTTTTAACCATTCTATTGGTCCTACTCTACTTTGATAAGTTATCTTATAATCTAAATCTTTTATATCTAACTCTTTAACAACTAATTTTACTGTTTCTTCTATTTGGAAACTGTAAGGGTCACCTGATTTTATTATTTTTTCGGGCAGCCCATGAGCAGAAAATAATATGCGAAAATTTTTATCTTCTTTAACTAAGTTTTCTTTAATTAATAAAACATGAGATTTTATAAAATCTTCTTCTATAGGATAACAACAAACTATCTTAATCGGAATATCAGTGTCAATACTTTGCAAAAAATTTTTAACTGATGACCCTGTTGTAGTACTTGAAAAATGAGGATATAAAGGTAGCAATATTATCTCACTTGGATCATATTTTTTTATTTGATCTACTGTTTTTTCAGTAGATGGCATAGAATACCGCATATTTATAAAAATTTTAAAATTTTCTTTTATAAATTGTTTTAAATTTTTAGTTAATGCTAATTTTTGTGCTTCTGTTTCATCAAGTAGCGATGATTTACCTCCAATTAAAGAATAAATTTCCTGAGATTTTCCCTCTCTCATAATAGAAATTATTTTGGCAATAATATAACGTAGAGGATTAGGCAAATTAATAATAGCCTTATCATAGAATAAATTAAATAGGAATGGTTTTACTGATTTAAGATTATTTGGTCCTCCTAAATTAAAAAGTACTATTGCTATTTTTCTTTTCTTATTTTTTATTGCCATTACTTTTATAATTTATAAGACCTAACACATTCTACTAAAAATTTAATATTTTCTAGAGGTGTTTCAGGTAAAACACCATGTCCTAAATTAAAGATAAAATTCTTTCCCTTCATTGCTGAAAGAATTTTATGAGTTTTTTCTTTAATAATTTCTTTATTAGTAAGAAGTATGATTGGATCTAAATTACCTTGCACTATTACTTTATTACTCCATTGTTCCATTTTTTCAAGAGGAACCATCTGATCTACAGCTAAAATATCTATTTGTACTTCTTTTATAAATTTTTCGTATAATAATCCTGCTCCTTTAGGAAAAGCAATAATAGGAACTTTTGGAAAAACTTTTTTTATTTTTGATATAATCTTTTTTGTTGGTTCTATTACAAATTCAGTAAATTCTTCTTCTGCTAGCACTCCTGACCATGAATCAAAAATTTTTATGATATCTGCTCCCGCTTTTGCTTGATTTATAAGATGATAAGCTGTTTTATCAGTAATAAAGTCTAATAATTCTTTAGCAAGTATTTTTTCTTCATATATAAATTTTTTGCTTGTCTTAAAATCTTGTCTCCTTCTTCCTTCTAACATATAACTCATCACTGTCCAAGGGTTGCCAGCAAAACCTATTAAGGAGGTAGACGAAGGTAATTCTTTTTTTACTTTTTTTATTATTTCATAAACTTTTTCTAATTTGCTATCTGGGCTTTTCTGCAGATATTTAAAATCATTTTGTGATTTGAACTGTCTTAATATAGGACCTATGCTTTCACTAAATTCTATTTCCCATCCAAGAGCATGAGGTAAGACTAGTACATCAGAAAAAACAATTGCTATATCAAAATTATATCGCTTTATGGGTTGTAGTGTTACTTCTGTGGCTTTATCAATATCATAACAAAGATCTAGAAAATTTTTTACATTTTCTCTTACTTTTCTATATTCTGGCAAATATCTACCAGCCTGACGCATAAGCCAAATAGGTATTCTATTATTAAGTTCTTTTATAAAATTTGATGGATGTTTCATACTACTACTAAAGAATTAAATTATATATATTATTATTTGTTGTATATGTAAACGTAATTATGTAAATTAAATGTTTTGAACATAGTTATTAACAAAATTTACATTAAGATTTTCTTAAAAGTATTTAGTATTTTGAATTTTTATTCACATAAGTTCATAAAGAATTTATATAAGTGGATAACTAAGTGTAATATTTTTTATAGCTTAGAAAAGACTTCTTTTTCAAAGAAAAATATTACTTACTCACAATTTTATCCACAAACTATTTATTTAAAAGAAAATATACTAGATTTACTTAATTTAATAAGGATTCAAGAAAATTTTTAATAGATTTTAATAAGAAAAATAATAAGTTATTAGAAATTTTATCCACAATTGTATGTGTAAAGTATGACAAAGCTAATTATTCACTTGGTTTCAGACTCTTCTGTACAAACAGCTAAGTATGCAGCAAATTCTGCTCTTGCACAATTTACTTCTATAAAACCAAAATTATATCATTGGCCAATGATTAGAAATTTAGAATTATTGAATGAAGTATTAAATAAAATTAAATCAAAACATGGTATAGTATTATATACGATTGCTGATCAAGAACTAAGAAAGACATTAACAAAATTTTGTTATGAATTAAAAATTCCTTGTATTTCAGTTATAGGCAAAATTATTAAAGAAATGTCAGTTTTTTCAGGAGTAGAAATAGAAAAAGAACAAAATTATAATTATAAATTTGATAAAACTTATTTTGATACGCTTAATGCTATAGATTATGCAATAAGGCATGATGATGGACAAATGCTTAATGAATTACCAGAAGCAGATATAATATTAATAGGTCCTTCTAGGACTTCTAAAACTCCAACTTCTGTATTCTTAGCATACAATGGTCTAAAAGCTGCAAATATCCCTTATGTCTATAATTGTCCTTTTCCTGATTTTTTAGAAAAAGATATAGATCAGCTAGTAATAGGATTTATCATTAACCCAAATAGGTTAATTGAGATAAGGGAAGCTAGATTAAATTTACTGCAAATCAATGAAAATGGAAATTATACAGATTTTAATGTAGTACAAAAAGAATGTTTAGAGGTTAAAAAAATTTGTGAACAAAGAAATTGGCCAGTAATTGATGTATCAACTAGATCAATCGAAGAAACAGCTGCATTAATAATGCGAATATACTATAATAGAAAAAATAAATATAATAAATAAAATGTTTTCATTATTTACAAGTAGAAACCAGTAATTTATACTTTATTTTATAAGTGTAAAGAGATAAATTATGGCGAATAATGTAACAGATAGCTCTTTTGAAGAAGAAGTATTAAAATCGGATTTACCAGTAATTGTTGATTTTTGGGCAGAATGGTGCGGCCCATGTAGAATGTTGACACCGATAATAGAAGAAATAAGTAAAGAGTTAGAAAGTAGGGTAAAAGTATTAAAAATGAATATTGATGAAAATCCTAATACTCCCTCAAAATATAGTGTTCGTAGTATTCCGACAATAATGTTATTTAAAAATGGTGAGCAAAGAGATATAAAAATAGGTCTGCAGCAAAAAAACTCACTTTTAGATTGGGTTAATAAGTATATTTAACTTATGTCCTCAAAGGTATTTATAGAAATAATAAATGGTTATGTAGAAGGTATTGATACTCATAAGAGAGCACAAGGTCTAAAACATTTTTTTTTGAAAAAAGGAGTCTCTCTCTCTCCAAATATACCAATATTAAATAACATTAATTTTTCTTGTTATGAAGGAGAAAAAATAGCTTTTATAGGTTCTAACGGTTCAGGGAAAAGTTCTCTTTTAAAAGCAATAGCAGGGATATATCCATTGAAATCTGGTACAATCAAAGTTCATGGAGATATTGCTGCAATTATAGATATGGGAGTTGGTTTTGAATCAGAGCAGACTGGTCGTGAAAATATAAAAATGTTAATGCTATATAATAACATGTTAGATAAATATAGCAAAAAAGTTGAACAGGACATTATAGATTTTTCAGAGTTAGGCAGTAAAATTGATTTACCGATAAAAATTTATAGTTCAGGTATGTTATCACGCCTTGCTTTTTCTGTATCAGTATTTCAAAATCCACAGATTTTGTTACTTG
Organism: Candidatus Rickettsia mendelii; assembly: GCF_057543435.1. Lineage (NCBI taxonomy): Bacteria > Pseudomonadati > Pseudomonadota > Alphaproteobacteria > Rickettsiales > Rickettsiaceae > Rickettsia > Candidatus Rickettsia mendelii. The sequence continues at coordinate 50,139 of NZ_BTGX01000016.1, forward strand.
ATGAAGTTTTTGCAGCAGGAGATAGCTATTTTATAGAGAAATCTCTTAATTTAATGAAAAACAAATTTAAAAATACTCCTATTTCAATAATAGTAAGTCATCAAGAAGAAATTATAAAAGATAATTGTGATAGATGTATTTTTTTACATGATGGTAATATTATCAGTGACGGTACTCCATCAGAAATATTTAAAATCTACAACATACAACGGAGAAATCCATAAATGATAAAGTATTTTTTTTCCAAAAAATACTGGCAAGCAATAGCATTACTAGTTAAAGCTTCCATAATTAGACAAAATAAAGATTCTTTTTTGGGCTCTTTATGGAGCTTAATTCAACCTTTTATTCATATAATGGTAATTTCATATTTTTTCAGTTTTTTATTAAGACAACCAAGAGAATTTATGATAATGAACTTAGTCGGTGGAATTCCTTTGTGGAGCTTTATAGTAAGCAGCTTAACGATTTGTTCAAGTTCTTTGGTTACACGTGATCAAATAATAAAAAAAGTTAGAATTTCTAAAACTTTTTTTCCAGTTGCAGATAGTTTAGGGCAATTATATACTTTAATTTGCTCATTTTCAGCAATGTATTTTGCTTTTATTTTACTGTTTCCAGAAAATTTTTCTTGGCAAATAATATTTATGCCAATATTAGTTTTACCATTAATAATATGTGTGATTAGCAGTTCTATTGCAGTAGCTTTCCTAACACCGTACATCCGAGATATTCCACAAATATTAAATGTTATTCTTGGGGTTATTTATTGGAGTATTCCAATAGTTTATCCATATTCTTTAATTCCAGAATCTAAAAAAATATATTTTGAGCTTAACCCATTCTTTTTAGTTATAAGACCGGTGCAATCTCTGGTGATTTATGGAACATTACCAGGGATTATATTAATAATTAAGTCTATTATAGTGTCATTTATTACCGTTTGTATAAGTTATTTTATTTATAGACATTTTTCTAAAAAAGTTATTTATTATTTATGAAACTCGGTTTTAATCTAGATTTTAATGAATTAGATTTAACCGGACTTAAAAAATTAGATCAGATATTTTTAGACTATATTTTTAAAGCTGATAAGTCTCTGCATAAAGATCTAATATTATTTAGATCAGCTCCTTTCTCTATTTTTTCAAAAGATTACTCTGAATTTTTATTAAAAATATCTCCTTATTTAGATGATTTTTTAGCAGAATTATTTTGCATTTCAAAAGAAATAACGATATTAAGGCTTAAGCATAAAGATTTTAATATTATTTATGAATGTAAAAGAAAATTTGTCCAGCGTTACGCAATAAAAAAATATCCACAAGAAAAAATAAAAGATATTGATTTTAATAATATTTATTTAAAGCTAACTAATTTAATAAGAGAGAGTTTTACTATCGAAAATCTTGCTAAGCAAATAATCATATGGCAACAAGATGAGAAAAGTTTTGCTGAAGAGCTAGAAATAGCAGCACAATATGCAGCATATCAAGTATTTGAAAATAAAAGTGATAAAATATTATTTAGTATTCCTCAAAAACTAGATAAAGAAAATCTAATAGACAGTAAAAAAGTAATAAGATATCAAAAAAAAAATAAGAGAATGGATTTTAACTATAATGACTCTTTTTTAAATTTGGATGAAGCTTTAAACCATTCTCATTATTGTATTTACTGCCATGAACAGGACAATGATTCATGTTCCAAAGGTTTGATAAATTCTCGCTTTTATAAAAATGCAGTAAAAAATAGGAATAATATAAAAAATCATAAAACTGCTACACAGCCTATAACTGCTTACAATAACACTAATGGTTGTCCGTTAAAACAAAAAATTTCTGAGATGAATTATGTTAAGGCACAAGGTTTTAACTTAAGTGCTCTTGCTATTATTGTTATTGATAATCCGATGGTTGCAGCAACGGGTTATAGAATTTGTAATGATTGCTCAAAAGCATGTATTTATCAAAAGCAAGATCCGGTAAATATACCACTAATAGAGTCAAATATTTTAGAGGAAACACTTAAATTACCTTATGGCTTAGAAATATATCTACTGCTTACTCGCTGGAATCCTCTTAATATCTATGCTCCGTTACCAAAAGAATCTACTAATTATAATATTTTAGTCACTGGTCTTGGTCCGGCAGGTTTTAGCCTTAGCTATTATTTATTACGATCAGGTCACAATGTTATTGCTATCGATGGCTTTAAGATTACTCCACTACCATTTGATATCCATAAACCTATCAAATTTTGGCATGAATATAAGAGCTTATTATCAGAGAGAATGCCAAGAGGATTTGGAGGGGTAACAGAATATGGTATTACTGTCCGCTTCAATAAAAATAACCTTGATATATTACGTTTAATATTAGAGAGAAATAATAATTTTAGATATTATGATGGAGTAGTTTTAGGTAGTAATATAACAAAGGAGCAAGCATTTGACTTAGGCTTCGATCATATAGCTTTATGTACAGGAGCAGGTGCACCAAAAATTTTAGAAATAGAAAATTTTGAAGCTAAAGGCGTAAAAACTGCTTCTGATTTCTTAATGACTCTGCAAAGTGGAGGAGCATTTTTAAAGAATTCTAACACTAATATGGTAATTAGAATGCCAATTGCAATAATAGGAGGAGGTCTTACTTCAATAGATGTAGCAACAGAAAGCTTATATTATTATAAAATGCAAGTGGAGAGATTTTTTAAAGATTATGAACTCGCAGTTCATAAATATGGCAAAAATCGTACAGAAAAAGAGTGGACAGAAGAAGATAAAGAAATAGCTAAAGAATTTATTATACATGCAAAATTATTTGAAAAAGCTAAAGATATTAATGAATTAAGAAAAATTTTTAATGAAATTGGCGGTGTTACTATTTATTACCGCGCTAAATTACAGGATTCTCCAGCATATAGATTAAATCATGAAGAGCTAATATATGCTATAGCACTCGGCGTCAATTTTGCTGAAAATATGCAACCTTTAAGAATTAATACTGATAAATATGGTCATATAGAATCTATAGAATTTCAAGATTCAAAAGTAAAAGCTAAAACTATGATAATGGCAGTTGGTATTGAAAGTAATATTCAGCTTGATGAGGATAAATATAGTTATTTTGGTGATTGTAATCCTAAATATTCTGGTAGTGTAGTTAAAGCTCTTGCAAGTACTAAAGAAGGATATGAAAATATTAATAAAAAACTTATAAATAATAATCCCAAATTTAATGGTAGTTACAAAGATTTTTATACACAGCTTGATTACTTATTAGTTAGCAGAGTTCAAAAGGTAAATATTCTAGATAATAAAACGTTTGAATTAATAGTTCAATCACCACTTGCAGCTAAAAATTTTAAACCTGGACAATTTTTTCGTTTACAAAACTATTCTAATGATATTACTAAATTAATAGAATCTTTAGCATTAAGTGTTGCAGATATTAACGCAGAAAAAGGCTTGATTAGTTTTATAATTTATGAAGTTGGTAAATCAACTAGTCTATGTAAGATGTTCTCTGAAAGTGAACAAGTTGTTTTAATGGGACCAACAGGTACACAGACAGGAACACTAAAGAATAAAAAAATAGTTGTTATTGATTCAATGTTTGCTAGTAATAGGTTATTATTGCTAGCTAAAGCTTTTAAAAAAAATAATTGTGAAGTTATATTTTTTACTGGTTCTACTATAATAGATGATATAAAACAGTATATTAAAACTTGTAAATTAACTTCTGTTGATAGAGTAATAATTAATGCTTCACCTGAGATAGCACAAGAATTACAAAGCCTAAAAAATGAGATATTTGGTCAAAATACAGAAATTATTGTTAGTATTAATTCATCTATGCAGTGTATGATGAAAGGAATTTGTGGTCAATGTATACAAAAAATTAAAGGGGAGAAAAAATATATTTTTGCATGTAGCTGTCAGAATCAAAAAGCAGAAATAGTTGATTTTAGAAGTTTCAAAACTCGCTTGCATCAAAATTCTTTGCAAGAAAAAATGAAAAAGTTGGTTTAGTAGTATAATATTACTTAATTTAAAAGTATCTATAATTTGAGATATTAATCATCCAGTTTGTATGGTTTATATAAGAAACAATAAAATATCTTCTAAATGTGTTATACAAATAATAATTTGGCATGGTAAGTAAATTTGCTTAAACTACGATAGTAGATCTGTTTTACCTTACCATGGATTTTATTATGCTGCACGTATAATGTTTACTCTTCTCATTAAGTACTCCATCCTTCTCTAAAATCTGAGTTTTAATAAATATTGATATCTATTTTCCTTAGCTAAGTCTAAATTTTCTAGTTATTTAAGATATATATGGTGTTGTTTCAATAATTATATAGTTTTTACTACGGTATATAAAGTATAAGATGCTTTTTCAAGCTTTTTACTTAAATTTATTTCTAAGCGTATGCTAATTGTAATACTTTTTGCTATTTTTAAATAATTAAAATAACTAAACTAACACCTAATTGATAATATAACACAAAGTACAGTTAATCATAAAATTACTTCTCGAAAGAACAAAAAGCTCTGCTGCTATCTTGATTAAGAAAATCAATAATTTGTATTACTATAGAATTATTTTTATATTTTTCCGAAGCTTGTCTAATACGTTCAGCAAAAGTACCACTATATGAGAAAATTTCTTCTATAGCTTTTAAAGCATTTAAAGATTCTGCTTTATCAAAGCCTCTTCTATTCATACCTACTAGGTTTAGACCTTTAAGTACTGCACGTTTACTGCTTACAAGCCCAAATGGTATTACATCTGCTCCTACAGGTGATAAACCACCTATCATTGAATGTGCTCCAATTCTAGCATATTGATGTACTGCAGATAGCCCTCCTATTATTGCATAATCACCTACTTCTATATGTCCTGCTAAGCTTACATAGTTAGCAAATACAACATTGTGCTTGATATTACAGTCATGGCCTATATGAACACCAACCATAAACAAATTGTTATTACCTACTTTTGTAATCATACCGCCATCTTGACTTCCTGCTTGTATGGTTACATATTCTCTAATAGTATTATTAGAGCCAATTATTGTACTTGATCTTTCTTGAGCATATTTTAAAATTTGCGGTGGTTGACCGATTGAAGCAAAAGGATAAATTACTGTATTTTCACCGATTTCGGTAATACCTTCAATTATTACATGAGATTTCAGCTCTACATTATCATGGAGTACTACTTCAGGGCCTATAATGCAGTACGGACCGATTTTTATGCCTTTACCGAGTTTTGCGCTTTCGGCAATTATGCTAGTTGGATGTATATTAGAACTTGACACTGCTAATTCCTGTTTTTAGCTCGACTTCTCTAAGCATTGCTGTAAATTTACTTTCTGCGGCTATTTCTTCTTCAATTTTTACTGTACTAGAAAATTTCCATACATTGCCTCTTTGTTGATCAATAGTAGCATAGATATACATAGTATCCCCAGGTTGGACAACTTTACGAAATTTTGAATGTTCAATAGCCATTAGAAAAACTTCTTTATTTTTAGTTGAATCTAATGATTTAGCAACTAATATAGCACCAAGTTGTGCCATAGCTTCAATTATTAAAACACCAGGCATGACTGGTTTATTTGGAAAATGTCCTATAAATTGAGGTTCATTGATGGTAACATTTTTAATACCAATTATTGATTTATTAGGATTAATTTCAAGTACCCTATCTACTAATAAAAATGGATAACGATGAGGTATCATTTTCATAATTTCTGTAATATCGATAGTCATTTATTTAGGTCTCTTCCTTAAGAATTGTTTCATAATTACAGATTGCCTATGCCAATCTATAATAGGTACTGCTGGACTGCCGCCAACAATTTTACCGGCTTCTATATTTTGTGCTACGCCGCCTTGCGCTGCTACTTGTGCTCTATCACCTAAAGTTAAATGGCCAGCTACTCCTACTTGTCCTCCAAGGGTACAATATTTACCAATTATGCTGCTACCTGCTATACCTACTTGCGCTACAATAATAGAACCTTTACCTATCCTAACACTATGCCCGATTTGCACTAAATTATCTATACGGCATAAATCTTCTATAATAGTATCTTGTAATGATCCTCTATCAATTGTAGTATTAGCACCAATTTCTACACTATTACCAATTTTAACGATTCCAGTATGAAATATCTTATGATGTACCCCGTTTTCTGTTGAAAATCCGAAACCATCTTGTCCAATTTTTGCACCTGCAGATATTACTACATCATCACCTATAATTGCATAACTTATTGAAACATTTGATTGTACTATAGCGTTTCTACCAATAGTTACATTTCTGTCTATAAAAGCCCCAGTTTCTATAACACTATTATCACCTATAATAACATTATCTTCAATAACTACATTATGGCCTATATAACAATTCTTACCTATAGTTGCCGAATCTGCAATATGCGCCGATTTCATTATTTTTGCAGGGTATGATTTAACGGGGGCATAGAAAAAATCTATCAACTTACTGTAAGCAAAGTATGAATTTTCAGCACGAAGTAAAATAGTTTTATTACTTACCTCCCCTGTAAAATTTTTTGGTATAATACAAGCAGCAGCTTTAGTACTTTTTAAAAATTCAGAATATTTTATGTTGCTTAAAAAGCTTATATCATTTGAAGATGCTTCTCCTAGAGTTTTAATATTGTGAATTACTATATCTTCATAAATTCTAGGAGCTTCTATAATGTCTTGTAAAAACCCTATAATAGCTGTTAGTTTTCTTGGTCCTAGATTTTTATAAAAATTACTATCTACCATATAAAAACTTAACAAATTCAAGAATAAAATGATGGCGGCCACAGTTGGAATCGAACCAACGACACAAGGATTTTCAGTCCTTTGCTCTACCACCTGAGCTATATGGCCAATAAATCTCTTTCCAAACGTTAATTTTAGTGATAATTGGGATAATAACCTTCAAATCCTCATGTATGTCTTGTACACTGTGGATTGATGTTCAGTACCTCTTTCAAATTCCTTAGCAAGTTTGGATTAGGAGCCTAATTAAAGAAATACAACCCAGTAATTATAATAGATTAATTAGCTTTTGTCTATATCTTAATTAGTAATACTAGACAAAAATATGTAATTGTGATAATATAAGCATTTATTGTTGTAATAATCTTAATGATAAGAATAGGTAATATCGAACTTTCTTCAAATGTTATATTAGCACCAATGTCAGGTGTTACGGATCTTGCGTTTAGAAGATTAGTAAAAAGATTTGGTGCTGGGCTTGTAGTTTCTGAAATGATTGCAAGCAGAGCAATGATTGTGGAATCTAGACAGTCAATACAGAAGTGTGCTATCATGTGTGATGATGCAACAAGTGCTTGTGTGCAACTAGCGGGCTGCGAGCCGAGTGTAATAGCAGAGGCTGCTAAAATGAATGAAGATATGGGTGCAAAAATTATCGATCTTAATTTTGGTTGTCCTGCAAAAAAAGTAGTAGGTGGTTATTCAGGTTCAGCGTTAATGAGAGATGAGCAGCTTGCAGCTAAGATTTTTGAAGCAACAGTTAAAGCAGTAAAAATTCCGGTAACGGTTAAAATGCGTATAGGTTGGGATAATCAAACAAAAAACGCTCCAACTTTAGCTAAAATTGCTGAAGATGCAGGGATTCAGATGGTTACGGTTCATGGTAGAACTAGATGTCAGTTTTACTCTGGTAATGCTGATTGGGATTTTATTAAGAAAGTTAAGGAAGCAGTAAAAATTCCGGTTATTGCTAATGGTGATGTTACTAATTTTGTTAGGGCAAAAGAAGCATTAGAAAAATCAGGTGCAGACGGTATTATGATTGGACGAGGGGCATATGGTAAGCCTTGGTTGATTTCACAGATTGCGCATCACCTTAAAACTGGAGAAGAAAAACCTTCTCCTTCTATAGCAGAGCAACTAGGTATTGTGACTCAGCATTATCAAGCAATCATTGATTATTACGGTAAGTCTATGGGTGTGCCGATTGCACGTAAGCATATTGGCTGGTATAGTAGTGGTTTACCTAACTCAGCAGAGTTTAGAAGCTCTATTAATTTGATGAATGATCCGGTAGCAGTAAAGGATAAAATCACAGAATTTTATGCTAATATGATATAATAATAGAGGAAATTTGCTAAAGCCTAGCAATTATGCTTATAATAAATGACAAAGTAATGAGAAAGATTTTAAGCTTTATAATAATAATATTTTCTAGTTTTAGTTATGCAAATGAAAGTGAAAGAACAATGACCATAAGCGATTATCGAGTAGTATTTTTACCTGTAATTACTGAGAACAAAGAAATAAAAATTGCTATTCGTTCTTATTTGAAAAATAATTCTAAGCCATATTTTGTTCTTGTAGATCCAAGCTCTTTTAAGACTGTGCTAGTACCACAAGATCAAGTAGTTTTACCTAAAAATGAAACAGAAAAACAAAATCTTCTAAAAAAATTAAATAAAACTCCTTATATTGAAGTTTTAAATAAATATACAGTTGCACCTTATATATTACAAAATTATGGTGTGACTCATTCAATATATAAAGTAAAAGGACATTTCCTTACAATTGATATGTGTCCTTCTTCTAAAAGTTTTGAAAAAGATTTTTTTAATAAGCTTGTGGAATTATCAATTAAATTAAATAAGCCTATTCCTATTGCTATATGTGTTTCTGGACTATGGATTAATAAACACCAGGAAGAATTTTTGTGGCTAATAAAGCAACAAGAAGAAGGTTATTTGCAGATAGCTTGGATTAATCATTCATTTAGTCATCCTTATTTTAAGGATAGACCTCTTAAAAATAATTTTCTTCTTTCTAATAAGGATAATTTTGAAAATGAAGTGCTTGATACAGGAAAAATATTAGTAAGTCATGATATAGCTCCTTCGCCCTTCTTCCGTTTTCCTGGTTTAATTTCAGATCAAACATTAATAGAGCAATTAAAAAGTTTTGGTTTTATTCCACTTGGTAGTAATGCTTGGCTTGCTAAGGGGGAAACTGCTACAGATGGCTCTTTTATATTAGTGCATGGTAATAGTAATGAAAAACTTGGTATAGATTTAATAATGCCAATGCTAACGAAATTAAAGCTATTGCCTATTGAGCAAGCATTTTTACTACCGAATAATTAATTACTTACTTACATTATAATTCAATTTTTCTAGTAGAATTTTTATTCTTTTGAATATTAAGTTTTATAATAAAAAGTGAAGAATTTGTAAAAAATCAATAAAAGAATATTTTTATATAGTGTTTTGTATTACTTCTCAATTTCATATGATTTTAAACATAATTTATTGTAATATTACATAAACGTTTAGTGTTGTCTAACACTTCTAGATTTACTTCAATTAAAGGAGGTGTAAGTAAGTGCTTAATTATTTTAGACCATTCTATTAAAGTTAAATTACCGTTTAATGCTTCATCAAATCCAAGTTCATAAATTTCTGCAGGAGATTTTAGGCGATAGAGATCATAATGATAGATAGTAAAATTAGGTGCTTTATATGTTTGCAGTATATTAAAAGTTGGGCTTATAATTGTTATATTTTCACCACAAAAATATTTAATAATTTCACGACAAAAAAATGTTTTACTAGCCCCAAGCTCACCATTAAATAAAACTATATTATTCGGTTTTAAATTTTGTGCTAAAAGCTTTGCAAAAGCTTTCGTCTCATCTTCACAATTTAATATTGTTTGACTATTTAACATTGGAAATTAATAAACATTTTTTAACTTGGTAAATCATTTGTAAATATTGCTCCTTAAAAGTACTTGGATTGATATTTTTTACATTCCAGTTTTCGCTATCTAGTATTACCATTTTAGTATTTAATTTGTTATATAGTTGCGCATCGTGCTCATTACTTAAAACAAGACATTTATTATTAGATTGCTTAATAAGATTGTCCAGCTTACTTATATATCTCAAGCTTTTTTGATTTTCGCTATAAAGCTTTGTAGTTTTAATGTTAGTATTAACAAAAAAATATTCTGTGCTATCATTTAATAAAATTACATCTTTTAAAGTTGCAAGTTCATTATTTTTAGTTTCTTGCAAGTTTTTTAATTCTTTAAGTGCTAATGAAAGGTTATGATTAATATCATCTTGTAGCTTAGGAAATTTTTCGCTAAATATTTTTGCAAATTCTTGTAGTAAAATCTGAACATTATCAAGATTGAGCCAAATATGCCAATTATCTTTTATAATTTTTAAAGATTTAATATCACTAATTTTGACAATGTTTTTATTATGGTTATTAATCAGTTTCTCAGCAAAGCTATCAAATTGTTTATCTATATAAATAGTTATATCGGCATTCTTAACTTTTGCTAAATCGCTTGGTTTTAAACTATAATGATGTGGACAGTCACTGCTAATAGCTAAACTATTTAGATCTGCTTTATCTTTAACAAGCATTGCAGCTATACTAGTGATCGGCGTAATACTTATAACTATTTTAGGTTTACCATAGCTAACAAGACTCAAAAATATAAAACATAATAAAATTAAAATCCTAAGCTTCATAATTCCTAATTATATTTAATAATTCTGATTTAGTAGTCTTAAAATCCTGATTTATCCAAAAATTTTTTAGATATTCTAATTTTATACCTATTTCTTTTTTTTCTATATTCATATTTAATAAATCATTACCGTTTACTTGGAACTTAGGACGCAATAATGCATCATATTTACGTGTAAATTCTTTTACTTGTGAATAAGTTAATTTACCTATTATGTTAGCTGCTAATAAATATTCTTTATAATTCTTTTTTTCTAACCAAATTTTTTTCATATTAAATGAGGTAATTACATCTAGATTGATAAAATTTATTATTAATAATATTTGCATTCCTTTATAACGTGAAAATTTCCAATTGAGAAACTGATTTAAGCTTAAATCTTTTTGCTTATATAGTAACAGCACATATCTTGTTATTAATTCTAATTCAAAATTTTTAGCTTGCTCAAAAATTTTTATTTCATAATTTTGTATAGAGAATAATAACTTTAATATTCCTGTTTTAAACATAGATTCTAAAATTTGTTCTGCTCTTTTTGAGACTATAATTTTATCCATCTCACTTTTTATTCGTTCTCGTGATAAGCTATTTAAGCCATCTTTTAAAATTTTGCATGCTTTAAAAGCTTCTCTATCAAGCTGATGTGCATAATAGCTAGAAAAACGAAAGAAACGTAAAATACGTAAATAATCTTCTTTAATTCTATCAATAGCTGTGCCTATGAACACTACTTTTTGCTGCTTCAAATCCTTAAATCCATTAAAATAATCATATACCTCACTTTTAAATGGACAATAGCTTAAAGCATTAATGGTAAAGTCTCTTCTTGCCGCATCTTCGGCAAAATCATTTGTAAAGACTACCTTAGCATTTCTGCCGTTACATTCAATATCTTTTCTAAGGGTTGTAATCTCAAATTTTTCATTTTTAAAAATTGCTGTAATAGTACCATATTTTATACCAGTCGGGATAGTTTTTATCTTAGCTTCTGATAAAATACTAATTACTTTGTTTGGTACTAGAGTAGTAGCTATATCAATATCATAGCTATTTTTTCCAAGTAATGCATCTCGTACGCACCCACCTATAAGTCTAGCTTGTCCTTGATTCATATTGAGTAGTTCTAGGATTCTTTTATATCCTTTTGAAGAAATTTTTAAGGTTCTTTGTATAATTTGCATTTAAGATTTAAATCTGTTGTTAGTATCATTCAATTTTATTCTACAATGTTGGACTCATTAATGCATTTAGTTTTATAATTAAGGTTTATATGAATTTCATTTTTAATAAAGTTACTTTATATTAATAACAATTTTGTCTATATAATTAGTTACATAAGCCAATTGATAACTTACTTACTTTGTTATTTGCCTCTCTCTTATTAGTTGTAAGCTTCACTTATTTACTCCTTATATTTAAGACTGACTGAATTGACAATATAATGTATTATTATTATTCAAAGGTTAGTACTAAGCTGTCTTTATTGTATGAACCAATTACCTAGTAAACTCTGTTAAAGGTAGATGTTTTGTACCAGCTTATTTTATATCAACAATTGCTATATTTTTACATTAAATATTAAACTAGCCTTAGAAAATAAATTATGAATATATAAAAATACTACTATAATTGCAATACCAAGTAAACCATCATGTATTAGTTTCCATATGCAAATCCAAAGGAAACCAAGTAAAAAAATAAAATACTAAAATTTGTGATATAATTAAAATGCCATATAGCACTGCTAGATTATTTAAATATGTTACTAATTTTAGTATTGTCTCAATAAAATACAGGATTTTTATAATATGGCTATCAAATTTAATCATAGTAAAAGGAATAAAGTAGGTGTTATAAGAAAAAAGAAGGTTTAGGTACAACGATAAGATTATATGGTACTGAAGTAATTAGAAAATATAAAAAATTAGTTGATTAATACTGGTGCTGTTGTGCTTCTTGCTAATAAGCTTGAATCAACATTTGATGTCATATAAAATTTTATTGCTCTACAAAAATCTTTCTTCTATCCAAGTAACCATGAATTTTTTTAAGAAAAATTTATAATCTGCAACAGTGATAAGGCAATAAGAGGTAATTGGAAACTTATATGGAATTAGGATTTAGCAATAATATTATAAAAGCTGCAATAGCAAGAGAACACAAACAAGAACATTTGATGAATAATATAAAGATCACAAGCCGTAAAAATGTCTAGTGACTACAATTTGTATGCCAATTAACTCTAAAATAGCTAAACTACCTATTAGTAAACAATAAGCAGAAATTAATTTTTGCTTAAAATATCTCGAATATATAAATATGTATTAGTCACAAAGTTTAGAATTTTCAATGGTAGATAAAAATCACAAACATATAATTATTGAAATAAATTAACCAAAAATCATTGATTTTTGTTAACCTTACTATTTATAATACGCAACGCTTATGTCAATCTAGGTATTAATTTAAATTAGGTATTTGTAATGAGTAGATTAATAGAACGAAATCCGTCAAAAAAATTAAGATTTTTAAAATATTCTTTTCTTGCATCTATCTCAGTAGGAGCAATAATTGCCAGCCCTTTTCAAGTGATTGCTAGTAGTCAATCTATTGATTTAGATGTTATTGAAAGAGGAGAAAATGGTTTATTAACATCTTTTAAACGTCCTGAATCTTTGAATGGCAAAAAAAGGAGATTGGATAGAGAAAAAAGGAGACAGGAAGCGCTTAATGTCCCACTATCTGCACAAATGTCAGTGCTTACCGAAGAAGTAGTACTAAATGAACAGCCAAAAGGAGCAAAGAAGCAGCAAGACAAAGTAAAAGCAGCACTAACTAAACAACAAAAGGCAGCAGAAAAGAAAATAAGAGAGGAAAATAAAGCAAGAGAAAAAGCAGAAGCTATACAAAATATAAAATCAGGTATTTTGCAGCAAATGCAACAAATGTTGAGTAATAGTACGAAAGTACATAAAGAATTATATGAGGCAGAAGAAAAAGCAAAGACAGTAGAAGCAAAAAATGTAAGAAATATTTTATCAAAAATAAATAAAGAAGAAAAAAGTATAAAAAAAGTAATATATAAGGCTCAAAAATTAGTAAATAGTGTAGAAAAAGAAACAAGTAGAACAGGGCTACAAAAGATGAAAGATAAAATGGACAGTTATTCTGCACAAATAAAAGAGATTACACGTAAGGTAGAAGGAGATGTAAAAGATCTAGTGTTATTAACTACTCCTAATATAGTTGAGGAATTAGTAGGTCTAGATCTATCGAAAGAACAGTTACAGTTAGAACAAAATATACACTATGAAGAATCTGAAGATATTGTTAATCAACCAGGAGCACTAAACGAGTTAGGCTTAGACAATGATTCAGTTATACACCACCCATTAGGAAATGAAGCAGCAGCAGCAGAAGCAGAAACAGAAATTGACCAGTTACTCTCATCATATGAAAATATACTATCAAGTAATATTGAAGAAGAAGAGAGTGTAGAATTGGAAGACAAAGATGATGGTAAAGATGATGGTAATGATTCATTAATAGAAGTAACAGAGCAATCACCTGATTCTGAAGACAGTATAACAACAGAAGTTGATATAGCTATTCCTCTTGAACAGGAAACAATAGAAGAAGTAAAAAAGAGCATAGCAGCAATTACTCCTACTACTAATTCACAACATAAAATTGTTAATAATTTAGTAACATCTGTTCTTAAGTCAAGATTAGATTCATCTAAAACTCTTTCTACTGTTTCAGCTGGTGATGAAGAATCTCATATTAAAAGAGGTTTATGGATACGTGGTATGTATGGCACTAATAACCATAGACGTGTTAATAATATTGATGGTTATAGAGGTATTAATAAAGGTGCTACTATCGGCTTTGATGTTGAAATCGATGATAATATTATAGGTATAGCTTATAGTAATGTCCATTCAGTATTTAAATTTAAAAATAATAAAGATAATAATAAGGAAATTATTAATAGCCACGTAATTTCTATTTATGGACAAACAGAATTACCGAAGAATTTTGTAGCTCAAGCTTTAATATCTGCTTCTAGAAACTTTATTAAAGATAAAACAACATATTCATATGGTAATGCTAAATTTAAAAGTAATGTAAAACATCGTAATCATAGTTATAATGCAGAGGCATTATTAAACTATAACTATCTTATTAAAAACAACTTAGTTATTACTCCAAATGTCAGCTTACGATATGGGAAGTCACGAGATGGGGTATATAATGAAACAGGTATTAACGTACAGGAAATAGCTCTTACAATGAAAGAGAATAATATATTGTCTGGAGTTGTTGGTACTAAAGTTAAAATACCTTTGAAAAATGTTTTTAAGTTTAATAATTTAGGACTAACATTATATGGTGCTTTAGAGCATCATTTTAATGAGAAGACTCAAAGAGTAAATAGAATTATTCAAATATTTGACAAAACATTTAAGCAGGATTACCTGATACCAAAACAACCGAAAACATCCTATAATTTAGGAGCAGGTGTTATAGGCAATATAAAAAATACTACAATTTCTTTAGAGTATAATTATTATCTAAATAAGAATTATCAAAGTCATCAAGGTAGTGTTAAGCTTAAGGTAAACCTATAATTTTATGAAGTATACTCATTTAGTTTGAAAATTTGGCAACAAAGTCTCGCTTTTGATCATCATATGGCGTCTATACGACAGCATCACATTGTGGTTAAAAGCTTTGATGCCAGTTCTTCTTTATCTAAATTAAATTTTGTTTACTGATTTTTAATTTATCAGAGGTAAAATTCATACTTGCAATATTTGGAAAGGTATTGTATAAAACCTCAAAGTTACTATTATAGATAAATTAAGAAAAATAATTTATCTATAGTGCTATTAAAAAGTTGCTCTAATCAAAGATAAGGATGTCTTTTCTCCTTATATCTATAATAATCAAATTAAGGCCCCTTCGTCTAGCGGTTAGGACACCACCCTTTCACGGTGGGAACACGGGTTCGAGTCCCGTAGGGGTCACCACTCGTGATTTTTTTATAAAATTATTAAACACGTTTTAGAACAAATTGGTATTCTTGTCTTATAATTTGCAGCAAAGAAGTAATTTTATTAACCTTGTTAGCAGTGTTTATAGTATACAATTAACTTTTATAGTTTACTTTTTCTTAAATGATATCCTAGACATAATATAAGCTAATTTTTTAAGAGTCGACAATTTAGGATAAGTGAGTGGGGAGAGAAGAGAAGCAATAAGAGATTTCAAAGAGAGTGTTAGTTACATAGTATTTTGATTTTAAAATATGCGCTCAACAATGAAGAAATATACATCTAAAGTAGATTAGATATACTTGATACTTTTTGCAAAGTATATGTAAAGAATGAAAGCAACAAAATTAGTACTAACATATAGAAAACCTCAGAAAAAAAGAAACTAAAAGCTTTGCAAGTTACCAACTATAGTAGTATATTTTTATTTATCACCATAATTAAAGATCTTAAGGTCACCATTTATATCATTTATCATACAAATATAAACGTTATTTTAGATTGCTAAGTTACAGATAAAGAATCTAGATATGGCTAAGATTAGTTCTACCGCTTGTTATGATGTCGCAACTA